>CAZHRL010000028.1:0-8500 GCA_964534815.1 uncultured Dehalococcoidales bacterium
CGAGATATCCTACGGCTGGAAGCTGGGATGATGCTCTGTGGGCAGGACATGGATGCCGGCACCAATCCCTTTGAGGCCAGCCTGGGGTGGCTGGTTGACCTCACCGATGGGGAGTTTATTGGCAAGAAGGCTCTGTTGGAAGTCAAGCGTAAGGGTGTCACCCGCAAGCTGATTGGCTTCAAGATAGAAGGCAAGGAAATCGCCCGAACCGGCTATCCCATCTCCAAGAATGGTAAGGAAGTGGGCAAGGTTACCAGCGGTGGCTTTGCGCCGTCCGTGGGCGCTAATGTCGGCTTCGGTTATGTTCCTGTTGAGTTGTCAGCCATCGGTACTGAAATAGACATTATCATTCGCAATAAGCCCGTTCCGGCCCGCATTGTTGATAAGAAATTTTATAAAAGAGAAGCATAAAAGCTGTCTAACTGCAAAGGGGGTGATGAGATAAGGTGGGTCCTATACGAGGAGAAAATTACGGGTTAAACCAACCAAAATAGGAAAAGGAGGAAACAGCATGAGTCTAGGTAAAACCATAATGATTTTCGGTCTGGGCGACCTCGGTAGCTGGGTACTGGAATATCTGGCTCGCGAGAGGGGTATCAGCCAGATTATCACCTGCGACCCGAGAACAGACTGGGGTGAGCTGAAAACGACGTCAGTACAGGTGGGCGCCGGGCACATGGGCTTCCCCGTTACCTGTAAATTTGAAAAGTGCGATGTCTTTGATATTGACCGCACCGCCGAATTAATCAATAAATACAAGCCGGACTTCATCTATGCTGCTATGTCACTGCTGTCATGGTGGATACCCTCGTTATTACCTCACGAGGTTCATGAGGAAATCCTGAAGGCAGCCGGACCTCTCGTGCCGACCCATGTGACCTTAGTTTCCAAGATGATGATGGCACTAAAGAAGACCGGACTCAAGCCAATTGTCTTAAATAACTCCTGGCCAGATTTGACCAACCCCATACTGACCAGAAATGGACTTGGTCCTACGGTTGGTGGCGGCAACCTCGACCTGATTGTGGCTGAAATCAGAAGAAAGGTGAGTCAGAAAATCAATGTACCCATACCCCAAATTACGGTATTTTTCATCGGCGAACACGTCCTCAATATGAGGGATGTCAATCTGGGCATACCTTACTACTGCAAGATTATGGTCGATGACAAAGATATAACCGACCAGTTTGACACCAAGGAGCTGATTAGCGGCGTCTTCTATCGCAGAGTGCCGGCAAATGTCCAAACGAGCTGGCTCATTCAGAACGTGGTCGCCACCTGCGCGGTCAGAGTTATTCGGGGTATGCTGAATGATACCGGTGAACTGACTCATGCTCCCGGTCCCAACGGACTTATCGGCGGCTATCCTATTCGCCTGAGAGCCACCGGTGTTGAGGTTGTCCTGCCCAAGGGCATGACCCTGAAAGAAGCCGAGAGAATCAACATTGAAGGCTGCAAGTTTGAGGGCGTCGAAGAGATGAAGCCGGACGGGACGCTGGTCTTCACGGAAGAAGGTATCGAAGTCATGAAGAAGTACTTTGGCATGACTCAGACCGACCTCAAATTTGAGGAGATGGCAGACCGCGCCAAGGAAATTCTGGCAGCCTATAAGAAGCTGGCGGCGAAATACAAGGCTCCGACTTACTTCTACTAGACGAACCAGGGTTTGGGGCAAGTCGGTGGGGGCAACTTGACCGCTCCCACCGAGAGTAATTTACTGGATAGGAGGGGAAGATGAATCCAAGGGATTGTAAGTATACTCAGGAACACGAATGGATTCGCCTTGAATCTGGGAATACTGGAAAGATGGGGCTTGCCGATTATGCTCAGTCTCAGCTCGGCGATATTGTTTATCTCGATTTGCCAGCTCCGGGCACTCAGGTGCAGCAGTTCAAGAAGATGGGCGAGGTGGAGTCAGTAAAAGCAGTTTCCGATATCTTTGCGCCTGCTAGCGGTAAGGTGCTGGAAGTCAACCAGACAGTCATTGATGAACCCAAGCTGGTCAATGAAGACTGCTACGGGAAAGGCTGGCTGGTTAAACTGGAATTGAGCAACCCTAAGGAACTCGATAATCTCATGGACAACAATGCCTATGATGAGCTTGTTGCCAAGCTGGTTGAAGAAGGCGGACATTAAGGAGGGAGGAAGATGCCATCACCTTATTTACCCAATACTGATGCTGACCGCTGTGCCATGCTCGAGGCAATTGGCGTCAGCTCAGCAGAAGAGCTTTTCAAGGATATTCCGGAGAAGTTCCGCAAGGCTCAATTCAAACTGCCGCCGCCACTATCTGAGCTGGAGCTTAAGGGTGAGCTAAGCCGACTCTCCAGGCTCAATGCCAGTCTGGATGACTATGCCTGCTTCCTCGGCGGCGGGTTTTACCGCCACTTCATACCCAGTGTGGTCGGCCACATTACCGGGCGAAGCGAGTTCTACACGGCTTATACTCCCTACCAGGCTGAGGCGAGCCAGGGGACACTGCAGACCATTTACGAATACCAGTCGCTGGTGTGCCAGCTTACGAGCATGGAAGTGAGCAACGCTGGCATGTATGATGGCAGCACTGCTGCCGCTGAAGCGGCACTCATGGCAGTCCGCATTACCAAAAAGAATAAGGTCGCTGTCCTGTCTACCGTGAACCCTAGCTACCAGAAGGTAATTAACACCTACATCGGCGGGCATGATATTCCCTGTGAGACGGTTGCGCCTGACTTTGCCAGCCTGCCGGCGGACTGTGCCTGTCTCATCGCACAGCAGCCGAATTTCTTCGGCTACTTTGAAGATATTAGCACTATGGTCAAAAAAGCCCATGATGCCGGGGCGCTCTTTGTTCTGAGCGTCGACCCCATTTCGTTGGGAATGTTCAAGACGCCGGGAGAATACGGCGTGGATATTGCCGTTGCTGAAGGGCAGACGCTGGGCAATCCCGTCAGCTTTGGTGGTCCTGCGCTGGGCATCTTCGCCTGCCGCAGGGACTATATGAGGCAGATGCCAGGCAGGATTGTGGGCAGGACAGTGGATGTTGAAGGCAAGCCGGGCTACGTGCTCACTATGGCTACTCGTGAGCAGCACATCAGAAGAGAACGAGCTACCTCCAATATCTGCACCAACGAAGCGCTCGTGGCTCTGGCTACCTGTGTCTATCTGGCTACGGTGGGCAAATCCGGGCTGCGTCAGATAGCTGAGCTATGTTATCACAAAGCACACTATGCCGCTGAGCAGATAAGCAAACTCAAGGGCTTCTCTCTGGTTTTCCCCAAGCCTTTCTTCAAGGAATTTGCTGTGCGCTGTCCGGTAGCACCAGCCAAGATAAATGAGATACTTTTCAAGAATGGCATCATCGGCGGTCTGAACATCAGCCAGTTTGTCCCGAATGGCATGTTGCTCTGTGTTACCGAGGTGAATACCAAACAGCAGATTGATAAGCTGGTAGAAATTCTTAGCTCGTTTCAGGGGGTGGGAAGATGAAACACTATTTGCTGCCTGATATCAGCCAGCCGGGCAAAATCGGCTGCTTTTTGCCTAAACTGGATGTACCTCCGGCTAAACTGCCTCCTCAAGAATTGCTCAATCAGGAAGTAAAGCTTCCCGAAGTCAGCGAAGTGGAACTGGTGAGGTATTTCACCGCTCTGAGCAAGCTGAACTATGGGGTGGACACTGGGTTCTATCCGCTGGGGAGCTGTACCATGAAGTATAGCCCCAAGTGGCATGAGGATGTCGCCAGGTTAAATGGCTTTACTTCAATCCATCCGTATCAGCCGGTGGAGTCTGTCCAGGGTGCCGTGCAGCTTATGTTCGAGTTGCAGAATTACCTTGTGGAGCTTACCGGCATGGCTGCCTGCAGTCTGGCGCCGATGGCAGGTGCTCAGGGCGAGCTTGCCGGCATACTAATTGTCAGGGCTTATCACCTGGCGCGAGGGGACAAGGGACGCAAGAGGATACTGGTGCCGGACTCAGCCCACGGCACGAACCCCGCCACTGCCGCCATGTGTGGCTTCGAGATAAACGCAGTGCCCTCTGACGCGAACGGCAACCTCGATTTGGAGAGCTTCAAGTCCATGATGACGGAAGAGGTAGCCACTTTAACGCTGACCATGCCTACCACTCTCGGTCTCTTTGACCCGCAAATCGAGGAGATAAGCCGCATTGTCCATTCCAAAGGTGCGCTGCTCTGCGGAGATGGCGCTAACTTTAACTCGCTCATCGGCAAGGTGAAGTTCGGCGACCTCGGCATAGATTGCGTGCAGTTGAACCTGCACAAGACCTTCAGCACCCCTCACGGCGGCGGCGGGCCCGGTTCTGGTCCCGTTTGCGTCCAGGCGAACCTGGCTAACTTCGTGCCAACACCGGTTATTGTTAAGAAGAACGGTAAGTATGATTTTGGCAGCTCCTCCCAGATCATAGGGAGTTTGGGAGCGGCTTACGGCAACTTCGGCGTGATGGTCAAAGCCTATGCCTATATTCGCTCTCTCGGCGCAGAGGGCTTGAAAGAAGTAAGCGAAGGTGCTGTTCTCAATGCCAACTATCTCAAGGAGAAGCTCAAAGCTTACTACTATCTGCCCTACGACCGCACCTGCCTGCACGAGGTCGTCTTCTCCGGGAAGCGCCAGAAAGCCATGGGCATAGCGACTATGGATATTGCTAAGCGGTTGCTGGACTTCGGTTTCCATCCGCCCACGGTCTATTTCCCCCTGATTGTGGAGGAAGCCATTATGACTGAGCCTACCGAGACCGAGAGCAAGGCGACTCTGGATGCCTATATCGAGACCATGATAAAGATAGCTAAAGAAGCGGAGGAAAATCCTGATATACTGCACTCAGCACCGCACAATACTCCGGTCAGGCGTCTTGACGATGTTCTGGCAGCACGAAAACCGAACCTGCGCTGGGAGTGGGGGACAGAAGAGCAAAATTCTAATTTTGACTCGGCCTGAATAGTTGCCGGCTAGTGCTTGCCAGGGTGCTACAGGCAACTGTTTTCTTAGGACTGCTTGTTTGACCTCACCCCCTGACCCCCTCTCCTTGAAGGAGAGGGGGAGTAAATAAAAGAGGGGGCGACGCCCCCTCTTAAAAATATGTCCCCTTCCCCTGGGTAGGGGAAGGGGCAAGGGGATGAGGTCTTAAGATAGGTACACTGCCTAACTCAAAAACAACACGACTGTTATTCTTATCAGTTAAAATTTACATGAGGGTAGGTAGTTGGAAGAAAAAGATGTAACGGTCATCGGTGGAGGTCCCGGGGGCTACGTGGCAGCAATCCATGCCGCTCACCTCGGGGCAAAAGTCGCCCTGGTGGAGAAAGATAAACTTGGTGGCACCTGCCTGAATCATGGCTGCATTCCCACTAAAGCCTTGGTGAGAAGCATCGAGGTGCTCCTTGATACCCGCCGGGCGGGTGATTTTGGCGTAGAGGTAGATAATATCAGGGTCAATTTCCAGAAGGTCATGGCACGCAAGACCGGCGTTGTGGACAAGCTGGTCTCCGGCGTCGAGCAACTGATGAAAGCCAACAGGATAAGCGTCCACAGGGGGGTGGGGCGTATTGTCAATCCGCACCTGGTCAGAGTCAATGAGGAAGAGATACCGACTCGAAAAATCGTTATCGCCTCTGGCTCGGAATCGACGCCGCTACCGGTGCCCGGCTTGAACCTGCCCGGCGTCCTTAGCACTGATGATATCCTAGAGTTGAAAGAGCTGCCGCAGAGCCTTATCGTCATCGGGGGGAGCTATACCGGCGCCGAGTTCGCCACCATCTTTGCCGCTCTGGGGACGAAGGTTACCATCGTTAAGAGGCGTCCCTTGCGGCTGGAGCCGGTGGATGAAGAGATTGGACGGCGTTTTGCTCAGATGCTGCCCAGACAGGGCATCGATGTCAAGATTGGCGCCGCGGTTAAAGAGATTAGAAAGGGGGAGAGGGGGCTGAGGGTGGTCTGGAATACTCTCGAAGGCGAGCAGGGGGTCGAGGGACAGATGGTGCTCATGGCAACTGGCCGCAAGCCTTATACCGAAGGGCTGGGATTAGATAAACTTGACATAAAGATGGACGGTCCAGCTATTGTAGCTAATGGGCGCATGGAGACCAGTGTTAAGGACATCTATGCTATCGGTGATGTCCTGGGCAAGTATATGTTGGCTCATGTCGCCTCTTACGAAGGCGAGGTAGCCGTGGAGAACGCGCTGGGTCGCTCCCGGACGGCAGACTATCATGCCGTCCCGAGTTGCATCTTCGTCCAGCCGGAGGTCGCCTGCGTGGGCATCAGCGAGGCGAAAGCCAAAGAGAAGGGCATTCCTTATAAAGTGAGCAAGTTTCCCTTCCTCGCTTGTGGTCGTGCCGTGGCGATGGATGAGACGGCAGGCATGCTCAAGATGGTCTGCGGAGAAGATGGCAAAGTCCTGGGGGTGCATATTATGGGAGCGCATGCCAGCGACCTTATCGCGGAAGCCACGCTCGCTATGCAGATGGGCGCTACGGCAAAGGATATAGCTCGTACCATCCATGCTCATCCCACCCTGCCAGAAGCTTTGCACGAGACTGCCCTCGGGCAACTGGAAGGCTCAATTCATTTCCAGAGAATGTAATGGACATGTCTGCTTCAAAGAAGGTATGCCTTATCGAATATCCCGGAGTCGTGCCCTACGAGCAAGCCTTAAGGCTGCAGCAGAGCTTAGCTCAAGCAAGGGCGGAAAACGCTATCCCTGATGCGCTTTTGTTGCTCCAGCACCCGCCCGTTTTTACACTGGGTCGATTCAGAGGCAGGGAAGAGATACTGGTTCCTCCCGAAGTGTTAAAACGTGAAGAAATTGAAGTCGTCCAGACGAACCGTGGGGGCAGTATCACCTATCATGGTCCGGGGCAACTGGTGGGCTACCCCATTTTTAACCTCAAGAATTATGACATTGGCGTGCGCGAGTATATCTGGAAGCTGGAGGAGGTCATCATCAGGCTGCTGGCTGGCTTTGGTATTCAGAGCCACCGGATTGCCAAATCCCCCGGCGGTGTCTGGGTGGGTGAGGAAAAGATTTGCTCTATCGGCATCCATGTCAGTCATTACATTACTATGCACGGTTTCGCCCTGAATGTGAATACCAATCTGCGCCACTTCGAGTTCATCAATCCCTGTGGCATAAAAGGCGCGGTGATGACCAGTCTTTCGAAGCTGCTGGGCCGGACTGTTGATGTTGAAGCCCTTATTGAGCCTCTGCTCGATGTCTTTGCTGACGAATTTGGCATAAAATATGAATGGGGATTGGAGAAATGCCTGGCTACACTCGACGCCCGGAATGGCTGAAGCTGAGCCCGCTTGACCCCAGAGTTTTGAACAAGACGGTGAGTATGCTGCGGGAGTGGAAATTGCACACCGTCTGCGAAGGAGCGAAATGCCCCAACCGTGCGGATTGTTTCCGAAGCTCCACGGCTACTTTTATGATTCTAGGAGACACCTGCACCCGCGATTGCACCTTCTGTGCCGTTAATCACGGGAAGCCGGTGCCGGTAGACCCGCAGGAGCCGGAGCACATTGTTGAGGCGGTGAAGAAACTGGGGCTGAAGTATGTGGTCATCACCTCGGTAACCAGGGACGACCTTCCCGATGGCGGTGCTTCTCACTTTGCCCACGTGATTGAAGCTATCCGCAATTACAGCCCGGGTATTCTGGTAGAAGTCCTCATTCCTGATTTTCAAGGGTCTTTACCTGCTTTGAAAACGGTGGTAGACGCCCGCCCCGCTGTGCTAAATCACAATGTGGAGACAGTGCCCCGTCTTTATTCCGAAGTCCGCCCCCGGGCGAATTACCAGCAGTCCATCGACCTTCTGAAGCGGGCAAAAGAGCTTAACAGCCAGCTATTGACCAAGTCTGGCTTCATGCTGGGTTTAGGCGAAACCAAAGAGGAAGTCATTGACCTGATGGCTGACCTTAAAGCAGCCAACTGCGACATCGTCACCATCGGGCAGTACTTACAGCCTTCGTTTAAGCATCACAGCATTATCCGTTACGTTCCGCCTGAAGAGTTTGAAGAGTACCGGGAAATAGGGGAGGGGATGGGGTTTGGTGTCGTCGTCTCCGCGCCTCTGGTACGCAGTTCCTTTCAGGCGGCAGAGACTTATCGGCGGGCTAAGGCACAGGGTGAATCCGTCCACAATGCGGGCACCTGACGTCGAGTGCTCTGAAGTGAGGCGGTATCCTTAATCTAGTGCCGCACTCGCAATCAATGGTCTTATAATTGCCCATTCTCCACATCAGGTCAGAGGTCTCACGGGTGCGCTCAATCTTTTCCTGCACCTCTTCCAACGGCTTGGTGTCGACTGATGTTGCTCGCAAGCCTACCGCGCCCGTGCCAGCTAAAGCTGAGGCGGGAACAACACCCTTGCCTTTTATCTTGCGATAGGCTTCCTCATACTCAGCGACGGAAGCGCCAGCCATGGAATGCAGAATGCGGATTCTCTCGGCAATGGGCGGATGAGTGCTCATGAGACCCTCAGCAGATAGACCTCTCTTTTGAA
>CAZHRL010000029.1:0-8385 GCA_964534815.1 uncultured Dehalococcoidales bacterium
ATTCCAGCGCCTGGAAGACAGCTTTGAAGCTGTTCATGTTCTTCACTTCGGCCTTTGCCATGAGCTTGGGGCTGCCCACCGGTTTGATACTAATATTGGCATCGCAGCGGAAGCTGCCCTCCTCCATGTTGGCTGTGGACACGCCGATATAGCGCAGTATGCTATGCAGGCTTATCAGGTACTGTCTCGCTTCCTCCGGCGAGCGTATATCCGGCTCACTGACAATCTCCATCAGCGGCACGCCGGAGCGATTGAAATCTATCAGGCTGTAAGGCTCGCCGTCGTTGCGGTGCAGCAGCTTGCCCACATCCTCTTCCAGGTGTACGCGGGTAATGCCTATCTTCTTGCGCTTGCCGTCAACCTCAATCTCAAGCCAGCCGTTTTTGCTGAAGGGCATATCGTACTGGGAAATCTGGTAGCCTTTGACCAGGTCAGGGTAAGGGTAGTTCTTGCGGTCGAACTTGGTCTGCTCGGCGATGGTGCAGTTGAGGGCGAGGGCGGTCATTATGGTGTATTCCACCGCCTGCTGGTTGATGGCGGGCAGCACACCGGGCATGCCGAGGCAGACCGGGCAGACGTGGGTATTGGGTGGGGCGTCAGCGTAGTCTGCGCTGCAGCGGCAGAACATCTTGCTTCTGGTGAGGAGCTGAACGTGCACCTCCAGCCCGATAACAGTCTCAAATTCCACGCTTGTTGTTGTAGTCATTAACCCATCTAGTATAGCAATAATGGCGATGAGGGACAAGGAACACCGTTGTCATTGCGAGGGGGTCCTTCCTTTGGAAGGACGACGAAGCAATCTCGGAATATGGGAAAGGGATTGCCACGGGCACCGATGTGCCCTCGCAATGACAGGTGACGGCTGGCGATGACCGACAAGGAAGGGATATGTTATAATCAATCTGCGTGGGGCTGTAGCTCAATTGGGAGAGCGCTGCGTTCGCATCGCAGAGGTCAGGGGTTCGACTCCCCTCAGCTCCAGTTTTTAGATTTTGTTTAGGTAAGAGCATATATGACCCAAGAACAACCAGAGCTTCCTCCCCCGCCACCACCAGAGGTTTACAACTATATAGTGAAAGAATTGGGCCCTCTCAAGAAAGAGATATTTCCTTTTTGGCAGGAAGTACTTACTCTCAAGATAACCATATGGGAAGCTTTCAGAAGAGACGAACTAAGTAAATATCAGAAAAAATACGACGATTTCGCAACTAGATGGGTAAAGGCAAGGGAAAAGGTCACAGTATTAGAGAAGCTTATATCTCCGGAAGATAAAGAAGGGGAGAAAAAGATAGGAATCATACTAGGTGTTGGTTATTTACGTCAAATGGAAGTTCACGAGAGCCAGTTGACAAGAATCATGAGCGACCTTTCAAGCACTTTGAGAGATAAGAAAACAGAGGCGGATTTCAAGGCAGCACTAAGTTTAGCAGTTCTAGCTGTCGTCATAGGAGTAATATCAGTTATAGTCGCTGTTTTTGTCTAGACAATATCTTAAATCCCACTTCGGATAATGGGCGTATTCAAATAGCAAGACCGAAAGTCAGTTCAAAAGTTCTACCTAATTGTTACCCCAGCCCCATGAGTCTTAGCTGCGCTGTCTCGCTTATTTTTGCCCCCAGATAAACATAAAGGCAAGCCTGGAGGAGACGTTTGTCTTTTGAAACTGCGTTCCTGAGAGAATCGTTTTCACCTCTGCCGCTGTGTAGCTGGATAGAAGTGAGTTAAGCGGTTCATTGATACGCCTCATCGGGGCTGGGACGACAAATGTCTGAGCAAAATAAATCAGCCAATAAAACCAGCGCCGGCTGTCTCTTCTCAAATCGAACACAAGGAACTGTCCGGAAGGTTTTAACACTCTGTGAATTTCCTGTAAAGCTGACTTTGGGTCAGACCAGTGATGCAAGGAGAGCGTGCTTAACGCAAAATCTACGGAAGAATCCCCCAGTGGTAAATTCTGCGCATCACCCTGCCGGAACTCCAGTCGGCTACCTAATCCAAGAGGCGATAGATTATCACTTGCGGTGACCACCATCTCTTTTGAAATATCTATTCCTATTATTCTCAAGGCAGGGAAAGATTTCGCCATGAGAGCCACCAGATACCCGGGACCACAACCGATGTCAATGAGGCTTCCCTCGGGATGATATTTCTTTAACTCGGTTATCACCATGCGCCGCAGCAGCTTAAACTGAGGCCATTTACTAATGCGGTCATAAGCTTGTGCCACCTCAGGGCTGTCTATACCTTCGATGCTTGTCTGGCGAAGAACATGTCTGCGCTGATAGCCGAACATTACTGCTATCACCGCTGAAATGCCTATTAAGACGAGCCAAGCTATCAATCTATTTCCTATGTGCGAATTTTAAGTTCTACTTTTATTTAAGCTGAGCGTCTTCTCACCATGAGCACAATGCTGCCCACCACCCCCACTAGATAGGCAATCGGGCAGATAAAGACGGCCAGCATAAAGAAGACAGGCTCGTCTCCAATTCCCATTCTATCCCAATTGTAACCATCAGGATATGGAAGAAGCCGTCCTGCAGTTGGGCGAAGTCGGGACGATTCCCTCATTGCTGATTATGGAGAGCAAAGAGCTAGGAATTGACCAGAAAGCGCTCGACCTTCTGGGGAGAATTTGTGCTGAGGTGCCCCTTCTCCTTATTCACGGGGCGTGGGATAAGCCCTCCCAATTGAAATGGGCAGCTGGGATATACGAACTGATAAAACCTCTGTCGCTGGGTCAAATCGTCGAGAAGGCGAAGGAACTCCTGGCTACCTGAAGGCGACTCTTACTTTACCCCCCAATCTGGACGGGGACGCCGCATGACCTGACCAGATTCTCCAGTTCACGCATGCGCTCGGCGCTGGGTGTCTTCACTTCCGCCAGCGAGTAGTCTCTGAGAAGGGCATCATACATGTGGACGCCGAACTTGTGATAGGGCAGCAGCTCCAGCCTCGTTACGCCCTTTAGCTGGCAGGCAAAGCGGGCGGTATTGAGGATATTTTCCTCGGAGTCGTTATAGCCGGGGATGACTGGTATGCGCATTACCAGCGGTATCTGGGGATAGTTGCTGATGATTTTGCGGCAGTTCTCCAGAACCAGGTCATTTTTCCTGCCGGTGAGCTTCTCGTGCTCGATGGGCATGATATGCTTGATGTCGAAATAGACGAAGTCCAGATATTTCAGCATTTCATCGAGAACGTTCCATTCCACATAGCCGCAGGTCTCGATAGCGGTATGGATGCCGCGTTCCTTGCATGTTTTGAGGATAGCAAGGGCGAATTTCGGCTGCATGGTGGGCTCACCGCCGCTTAGAGTAACGCCACCGCCGGAGTTCCAGTAGAACACGGTGTCCTTCTCAATCTCCGCCATCACCTGTTCCACAGTCATTTCTTCGCCTACCATCTTCCGCGCCTCATTGGGGCAGACCTCGACACACTTACCGCAGTTATCGCAGAGGTTTTTATCGGTCACTATCTTCCCGTCGGCGGAGACGCTGATGGCTTTCGGGGGGCAGACCTCCAGGCATTTCTGGCACTGGGTGCACTTGCTGGCGTAGTATGCCATTTCGGGAGACACCGTCTGCGATTCTGGCGTGGAGCACCACTGGCATCTCAAGGGGCACCCCTTAAAGAAGATGACGGTTCTGATGCCCGGTCCATCGTGGATGGCAAACCTTTCAATCTTGACTATGGTTCCTTTTATCGTCTTTTCTGTCGCCATACTTTAAGTCCATAAAAGAGCCTCTAACAGACCCCGTTAGAGGCTCCCTCACACATTATACTCTTTTCAGCAAATTAAATCACATCAGGGTCATCTGTGTCGTCCGCGAGATAATCTCGTCCTGGACGGCTTTCTCCAGCTCGACGAAGTAGGCGGAATAGCCGGCGACCCGCACCATCAGGTTGCGGTACTTTTCGGGGTGCTTCTGAGCTTCCAGGAGCGTTTCTCGGGAGACGACGTTTATCTGGATATGATAGACACCGAGGTCGCACATGCTCTTGAGGAGGTTCATCAGAATCATCTTGCCCCGTTCTTCCTTGAGGAGAGAGGGGTCGAGCTTCATGTTGAGCAGTGTCCCTGACCCGAACAGGGTGTGATTAATCTTTGAGACTGACTTCAGGATGGCGGTTGGTCCCTTAACATCAGTGCTCTGCATAGGCGATAAGCCATCTGATAGCGGCACACGGGCTTTTCTTCCCGAGGGTAAAGCACCGACCATCAGACCACCGGGAATATGCCCGGTTACCGGAAGGATACCGGCTATCATCCGGCCGTGCTTGCCGCGGTATTTGCCAATTTCTTCGGCGGTGTACTGAATAATCTCTGAAGCGATGTTATCTACTTCAGGAATATCGTTGCCGTACTTCGGCACAGCGAGGCACATCTGGCGCACATCCTCATACCCCTCGAAGTTGTTTTCCAGGGCTTTGAGGAGCCTGTCCCAGGTGAGTGCCTTGTCCTCATATATCAGCTTCTTGACCACCATCAGGCTATTAATGATATCCGCTACGGCGATGAGCGAAATGCCATTGCCCAGGCTGTATTTGGGACCGCCGGTATCATAGTCTCTGGCTCTTTCGATACACTCCGGGAAGCTAAGGGAAATTACCGGTACGCGTCGCATCTCACCGACCACCAACTCCATGACCTGGTTTATTTCGATGGCTTTTCTTATTAAAAAGGCTAGCTGCGCCTTAACCGCCGTCTCGAACTCCTCATAGGTCTTGAACTGCCTCGGGTCGCCGGTCTGGGCGCCCACCTTTGACTTGGCGAGCCTCTGGATGCCGTTGGTCAGGGCAAACTCGACGGCAGCACCCAGGTTCATGTGGGCGTAGTCGGTGTAGGTGCGCATCTTCCCCGCCAGGTTGGTCTCGACACAGCCGCAGGGGTTCCAGTTCCAGGCTTCATCCATGGGCACACCCTTGTGCAGCACCATCTTCAGCCCGACTTCGTCGCTGTGTATTGATGGGAAACCCAGTCCCATAGCTACCAGGTCAACTACTTTGCGCAGGAATGAGTCCGGGTTCTTCTGCTTGTTGTATCTGATGGACAGCGACGGCTGGTAGAGTTTAACATCCATCGTTGCCTGGACCATCATGTACGAAATGTCATTAACGGCGTCCTGCCCGTTCTTGTCTATGCCGCCACAGCAGGTGTTCTGGAAGAGCATATAGCCGGCGGCGTATTTGGCGGTGTGGGTGTCCTGGAAGAGGCAAGACTCGGCGAACTTGACCCAAAGACAGTCGAGCAGCTCCTGCGCTTCGTCTCTGGTCAGCCGCCCTTCTGCGGTATCTCTCTTGTAGTAGGGGTAGAGGTACTGGTCCATCCTGCCCGGATTGTAGGAGGGAGCCTGCTGCTGCATCTGGATGCAGGTGTGGTAGAAGTAGAAAGACTGTATTGCCTCCCAGAAGGTACGCGCCGGGTTGGCGGGCACCCAGTCGCAAATTTCAGCTATTTTCTCAAGCTCAGCCTGGCGTCTGGGGTCTTTTTCTTCCGCCGCCATCTTAGCCGCAAGCTGAGAGTACCTCTTTGCCAGGGTTACAATAGCGTCGCAGGTGATAAGGAGGGCGTTGAGATAGATGCTATCATTATAGCCTTCATAGGTAGCCAGGTCGCAGGCGGCCAGCCTCTGCTCAACCTTCTTTCTGAGGTTGTTGATGCCTTCGTTGATAATCCATTCATAGCCGGCGGTAAGCTCGCCGGGACCGCGGACGATGCGCAGGTCGCAGAAAATGACTGCCTGGTCTTTCATGCGGCGGATGTCTTCCGGCATTCTGGCATACCAGGCTTCCAACAGGGACTTGCCCTTCCAGTAGGGCTTGATAAACTCGCGGAACAGCTTCTTATCCCCTTCGGTAATCTGGAAGGGGTCCTGAGTCCTGGTGGAAATAGTGTCCAGTTCTCTATCGAGTACGGGCCAGCAGGTGTCCGGGCAGAGGACGCCTCCGCGTATTTTGGTGCCCACGCAGCCAGCAACCAGTTCGTCATCCCAGATGGTGATGGTCTTGCGCTCGCACTGCTCTTTGAAGGCTTTGGCGACCCTGATTGCCTTTGGCTCGCCTTCAGTCTTCATAAAGCTCTCGGTGAGGATGCGTGCCGGCTCCAGGTCAATGCTGGGCTTGGTCATCAGCGCTCTTTCTTTGGCTTTCTGTATCCTCCACATATAAGGCGGTGCTTCTACCGCTTGTTTCGTCTCTATTACCATTATGCGCCTCCTGGGAATCTCTGGCTTCTACTCCGATTATATTCTTTTTGTGTGCTTTGTCAAAATGTTATTTGAGGTTGTTTATTTGTCATTGCGAGTCCTTCGGAAGAAGGACGAAGCAATCCCCGAGATTGCCACGCTTCGCTCGCAATGACGGTCAGGAATTGCTAAATACTCTCTATTTTGCTTTTGTCGCTAGCACTTTCCCCGGCAGCTTCCCCAGCTTTTCCAGGTCATCGGCGGTATAGCCGAGTCCATACGCCTCCAGAGTGGCGCGGGTGGGGGTTCCAGCAGCAACATCCCAGCCCCGGAGCTCATAGTACCGGTCTTTCATCTTCTCAAACTCTGCTGTCTTCAACACCGAGCCCTTGTTTCCCCCCGACTCTATCGGGGTGTCCATAAATGTCTTGGGCAGGGAGTCATCCTGGCTCGTCATGCCTTCACGGACGCTGAAAGCCCGTTGCAGGGTTCTCACCCTGCCGGCGACTTTGAAGAGGTCGGCAACGCTGGTCTCAAGGCCGCTGCCGGCGGAGTAGAGCGCTGCCTGATATTCTTCCGTAAAGGGGTAACCCAGGTATGAGGTGCACAGTTTGCAAACGCTCAGGCAGTCGCCGATGATGATAGTGTCTTCCGAATAGATAACCAGCTCCGGTTTGCCGAGATACTCTTCGTGTTCCAGCCCCTTCTCTGAGCCGGCGACCCGCTTCAGTCTTTCGCGGTAGCCTTTGGTGTATTTCTCGGCGGTCTCTTCATCGTAAAGGGCTAATATCACATTTCTCGTGTCCTGCAGCCCGAGGAGTGCTCTGGCTTTCATGGTATCCCCGCGGGGGCTCATAGCTAATGCCAGGGCTTCGCCCTTGCGGGTGATGTACTCCTCAGGTGTATCCAGTTCATAAGCTGGCATCCTTTTCACCAGGTAGGCATATTCCTCGCCGCGACCTATCTTTTTGAGGGCGGCCAAGGCTCCGTTGGCAAGCACATCGCCGATGCCTTCCCGGTTCACTATCTTGAAGAACATCTTCCGGGCGGCATCCGTGTTGCCCGGCTCCATAGCGATACCATCGGTGTCAGCGGCGGTAATCAAGCCCTTTTCATGTAGCTTCATCAACCAGCCAATCATTTTCATTGTGGTGACAATATCAATACCGTATTTGACGGCGGCGAGAGCAATCTCAAGCTGGAATTCGGAGTCCTTGCTGCCAATATAATCAGCGCCGTAGTAGAGAGCGCAGGAGATGGCGCCGCCACCATAGGCTTCCTCGGGATAGAGGTCCTGGCACTGGGTCAGGCAGCCAAAGCAGCCGCTCCTCTTCGGTTTGTATTTCAAATACATGTCGCTCGGGTGAACTACCGGCTTTGGTCCGCCCTTGGCAGCCCACTCGGCGAGGGTATGCATGGCATTTTGCACTCTGGAAACGCCGTACTGTTGCTTCTCCCTGACCACAGGGTGTTCTCTCATCTCCTTTTGCCATTCAAAGGCAATCGCCTGATATTTCTCCGGGTTAGCGATGGTGAGTCCCTTCGTGCCGCGTACGGCGATGGCTTTCAGGTTTTTGGAACCCATTACAGCACCCAGTCCGGTACGACCGACTCCATGCCGCAGCTCGTGCTGGATGCTGGCGAAGTAGACCAGGTGCTCACCCGCCGGACCAATGCAGGCAATCTTGGCATCTGGACTGACTTCGGAGCGAAGGATTTCCTGTGTCTCATAGGTGTTTTTACCCCAGAGATGGGAGGCGTCTCTTATTTCAATCTGGTCGTTGTAAATCCAGAGATAGACGGGTTTATCTGCTTTGCCGGTGATGACAAGGTTATCGTAGCCGGCAAACTTAAGCTCAGGACCGAAGAAGCCACCGAAGTTGGAAGTGCCCAGAAAGCCGTTTTCCGGCGATTTAGAGGTGACTTCAGTTCTGCCGCCGGGCACCTGAGTGCCCGCCAGAGGACCCACGCCGAAGGTGAGGACATTATTCGGGCTAAGGGGGTCAACCCCGGCCGTTGTCCCGTCGTAGAGGAGCTTCATATTAATCCCCACCCCGCCGATAAAATCGTGGATATAGGGCTCTACTGGCTCTTTGCTGACCTTGCGGCTGGTAAGGTCGACCATTAAGATGCTGCCGCCGCGCATATGACTCACTTATATACCTCCTTGTTGGGCTCTAGTTAATTGTATCAAGTT
>CAZHRL010000030.1:0-8315 GCA_964534815.1 uncultured Dehalococcoidales bacterium
CTGTATTTATGACCTTTGGCGGGAAATACCGGGGTGGTGAAAGTGGGGGTCATGGACATGAGACCCATCATCCTCATGAATCACCACTGGTGATGGTGGTGCCGCTGGTCTTCCTCGCCACCCTGTCGGTGATATCTGGATTCTGGAATGTCACCGGACAGTTTAGCGCCTTCATGGGGCATGGCGAGATGCACAGCTTTGTCGAGGGCTTCTTCAGTCCGCTAACTCACGCCTTGCCCTGGATTTCACTGATAATGGCTGGGCTGGGCATTCTGCTGGCTTATGCCATGTACAGCGCCAAATGGCTTTCGGCGGAGAAAATCGGCAGCATGTTCAAGCCGCTCTATACCCTGTTCTCCCGGAAGTACTGGTTCGACGAGTTCTATGAGGATATCATCGTGAGGAAAGCTCTGCTCAAGGGACTGTTCTTTTGTTTCCAGGTATTCGATAACGACATCGTTGATGGGTCAGTGAACGGGGTGGCTAATGGTGTTATTGACATAGGCAAAACCGTCCGTCAGGCTCAAACAGGGCAACTGCAGCTTTACGGGCTGGTGATGGGGATTGGCATACTGATTATTATTCTCTGTGTCTATTTCTTTGGCTGAAAAGGAGTCGGCATAATTGGGCTTTAATATTCTGACCTGGATAGTCTTTCTCCCGGTTATCGGGGCGATTATCATCGCCTTCATACCCGGTTTGTCCGAGCGGAAGATTAAATACACGGCGGCTATCTTCACCTTTGTCTCATTCGCCCTCTCCCTCATCGCCTTCGCCTATTTTGATAGGTCGCTGGCGGCAGGCGTCATCCAGTTCGAGGAAAAGCTGCTCTGGATTGCCCCGCTTAATGCCCACTATCATCTGGGTGTGGATGGACTGAGCCTGCCTCTGGTAGTGCTTACCGCTTTGCTTGGCTTTCTGGCTGTCCTTATCTCCTGGAAGATTGACCTCAGAGCCAGAGAGTATTTTGCCTGGCTTCTGCTCCTGGAAACCAGTATTCTCGGCGTATTTACCGCTCTCGACCTCTTGCTCTTCTTCCTCTTCTGGGAGGTCGAAGTTGTCCCGATGTACTTCTTGATTGTCATCTGGGGAACGGGGAGAAAAGAATACTCAGCAATCAAGTATGTAATATACACCTTGTTCGGCAGCGCCTTCATGCTAGCAGGCATCCTCAGCCTCTACTTCACCACCGGCAGCCTGGATATGGTGGAGATAGCCAGCAAGGGACTGGGCGTGGTGCAATCGGTTATGCCGGCAGCGGCTATCTTCTTCCTCCTCTTAATCGGCTTCGCTGTCAAACTGCCCGTCTTCCCGTTGCACACCTGGTTGCCTGACGCCCATACCGATGCCCCCACCGCCGCCAGCGTGATGCTGGCTGGGTCGCTTATCAAGATGGGCGGCTACGGGATGATTCGACTCTGCGTGAGCTTCTTCCCACAGGTCGCTAAAGATTATTCCCACTTCCTGGTAGTGCTGGCGATAATCGGTGTGCTCTATGGTGCCGCGGTAACCCTGAGGCAGACAGATGTGAAGCGACTCATCGCATACAGCAGTATCAGCCACATGGGCTATGTGCTTCTGGGCATTTTTGCTCTGGGTCACGTGAGCCTGACCGGCGCCGCCCTGCAGATGTTCAGCCACGGTATGGTCACAGGGATGCTCTTCGCCATGGCTGGGCTGATGATTCACAATATTGAGGAGCGCGACCTCAGCAAGCTAGGCGGACTAGCACGGCAGGTGCCGGTGATAGCGGTGTTCTTTTCGGTGGCTGGGCTTGCCTCCCTGGGACTGCCCACCACCAGCGGCTTTGCCGCCGAGTTCCTCATTTTTGCCGGCAGCTTTTCCAGCACCGCCTTTGCTGGAATCCAGGTCTACACGCTTCTGGGTGTGGCTGGCGTTGTCATCACCGCTGGCTACATCCTGTGGATGCTGCAAAGAGTGTTCTATGGACCGGTGCTGGAGCAACATAACCATGTCCGCGATGCCGACGCACTGGAAAAGGTGTACCTGTGCGTCTTTGTTGCCATAATCATGCTGGTCGGTATCTATCCCGCCGTTCTGACCGATGTCATCAAACTGGGTATTTCGCCCATTGTGGGCTTAATAGGCGGGTAGGGAAGTGAACGTTGCCAACAAAAATAATGATTGGAGTTGGAGCGGTAATTGAAAATGGAGCGGGGCAGATACTTTTAGTCAAGCACAAGCCAGAGCGGGGTGGCTTCTGGCAGGGTAAGTGGATTTGCCCCGGCGGGGCGTTAGAACCAAGAGAAATCATCGTGGAGGGGATTAAAAGAGAGGTAAGAGAAGAAACGCAACTGGAAATAGACTTGCTGGCACCCTTGCTTCCTTTCGAGAGAATTGTCAAGTCAAACGACCAGGTTCTACTCCATGTGATTTACATCGATTATCTGGCAAGGGTCAGCGGAGGCGAGCTAAAACCGGGAAGCGATATTGCCCAAGCAATCTGGGTCGAGAAGAAGCGTATTAAGGAGATATGGGAGGAGCTCCACGACGATACCAAGAGGCTTCTTGAGATAGCAAAAATAGTTTAGGTAAATAAGGAGAGCAAATTTTGACTCTAGCCCTTTTGATGCCAGAACTGATATTGATAGTCTTTGCCATACTGGTAATCCTGCTTGACCTGGGTATAAAGCAGAAAGACCGGCTTCGGTCAACCAGCCTGGCGGGAATCGTCATAGCTGGTGGCATCTCCCTTTCGATGCTATTCGGAGAAAGCTACCCGGCTATCTTCAGTAACATGCTCGCCGTGGACAAATTCGCCATCTTCTTCAAGCTTCTTTTCCTGGGGATTGCTTTCCTGGTCATTCTGGCTTCCACCGACTATGTCTCCAAATTTGAGCACTTCCAGGGTGAATACTATGCTCTGGTCATGCTTTCTGCGCTGGGTATGATGCTCATGGCAGCCACTACAGACCTAATCTCTATCTACGTTGCCCTGGAGCTCACTGGCATATCTCTCTATGTTCTGGTTGGCTTCCTCAAGGATGACAAATCGAGCGAAGCCTCACTGAAGTACCTGCTGCTGGGAGCTATTGCCTCGGCGGTAATGCTCTATGGCATGGCGCTCATCTTTGGGCTTACCGGCAAGACGCAACTGGGCGAGATTGCCCAAGCTATTCAAGGCTTATCAGCACAGAACATCCCCCCAGCGCTTTCCCTTGGCATTGTCCTCTTGATTGCTGGTTTCGGCTTCAAGATTGCCGCGGTACCCTTCCAGATGTGGGTGCCCGATGTCTATGAAGGAGCACCAACCCCGATAACCGCCTACCTCTCCGTAGCCAGCAAGGCAGCCGGTTTCGCTGTTATCCTGCGCGTCTTCTTCTCCGCTTTCAGCCTACCGGACTGGCTGAGCCTGAACTGGGGCTTAATCTTCGCCGTGCTCTCCGTTATCAGTATGACGCTGGGTAATATCGCTGCCATTCCACAAAACAACATCAAAAGAATGCTCGGCTACTCCAGCATCGCTCAGGCCGGCTACCCCATGGTGGGGTTAGCCACCCTGGGCTTCTCACCAGCAGCCGATGTCGCCGGGCAAAGTGTCATCCTCTTCTTCCTGGTAAGCTATGCTCTCACCAATCTGGGGGCTTTCATCGCCATTATCGCCATCTCAAACAAGCTCAACAGCGACCTGATTCCCGATTACTCCGGCATGGGCAAGCGTGCCCCGGTTCTCGCCATGGCGCTGACCCTGTGTCTTATTTCCCTCATCGGGATGCCGCCGGCGGCGGGCTTCATGGCAAAGTTCTACCTCTTCAGCGCCGCAGTGCGGTATGACCTGCTCTGGTTGGTGGTCATTGCCGTGCTCAACAGCGTGATATCCGCCTATTACTATCTGCGGGTAGTAAAGGTGATGTGGTTTGGTCAGCCAGCCTCAGAGGAAAAGGCGCCCTCTTCGGTATCACTCAGGCTGGCATTGCTGCTTTCCTGCCTCGGCGTGCTGCTTCTCGGTGTTATCCCCGGCTACTTCATGCGCCTCGCCGAGTTCGCCGCCAGGATGTTCGTCTCATAGCGGCTTCCTGAACCTTATAATGATAGAGTTTTCTGACCACACGACTCAGAATTTGATAAGCGAGAAGGGAACCCAGGACTATCAGTGTAATTTCCCAGGCTGTCATCTGCCTCCAAATCAATCCATTATAGCATCTAAGCTCAGATTAGGTAACCAGTAAATAATGGAGTATAATGAAACTAAGTAGCTATGGAAATTGTCATTATCGTCCTGCTGCTTGTCATCATTGCTTTTCTCATCTGGGACAGGCTGCGCGGGCAGCAGCGCCTTAAAGAGCAGGACGACGCTCTATCCCGAATGGTCGGGGAGAAGGTAGCGGGGAGTCTGGCAGTTTTCGGCGATGTGCGAGAACGCTTAGGTGAACTGACCAAGAGGACAAAGGATATTGAAGAGGTAGGCAAGAGTATTTCCAGCATACAGGAGGCGCTGAGGGCACCCAAGTTCCGAGGCGAGTTTGGAGAACTCGGGCTTGAGGTCTTGCTTTCGAACTGCCTACCCAGAGGCTCTTACGCTCTGCAACACCACTTCCGAAACGGAGAAATCGTGGACGCTGTAGTCAAAGTCGGCGCCAATCTGGTGCCCATCGACTCCAAGTTCCCGTTTCCTTTGACAGACTTCGAACGCATGGTGTCGACACAATCCCAAGATGAGCATAGCCAACTGCGCCGACAGTTCCGGCGCACTATTAAGAAGCATATTGAGGATGTGAGCAAGTATATCCTCCCCGACGAAGGCACCTTTAATTTTGCGCTGCTCTATATCCCCGCTGAAAACCTCTACTACGAGATTATTGCCCCTTCTTCCCAGCCTAGTGAGGAGAGTGATATATATTCTTACTGCCTTCAGAAAAGAGTCTTTCCAGTATCACCAAACAGCTTTTACGCCTATCTCCAGGTGATTGTGCTCGGACTGAAAGGATTGCAGGTAGAGAAATTCGCTCAGGAGATACTGGGGCAACTGGAAAGAATTCAGCTTGACCTCAAAGATTTTCAGGGGGATTATGAGCTGCTCGGCAGGCATCTTGCCAATGCCGCCAGAAAGCATGCCGAAGCTGGAACAAAACTGACCACGCTCAGCGGCAAATTAGAACTGCTCGGTAAAGAGACCTCGGCGGAAAAGCTGCCTAAAGGCAACTTGGAGACAAAAAGCGGAACTTATGAACAGAACTAAGGGCTTCGTTAATCTGAATCGGTTCAAGTCAAGCCAGGCAATCAAAAAGCTGGGCAAAGCCATCTACAGCAAACAGGAAAAGAAAAGAGGTAAGCCATGAGCCGGCGGCGCATTCTGTATATCCTGCTCGGGGTCGGTATCGCCGTACTCTGCCTGGGCATAGTCCTTCTTATTAAGAACCTTTTAGGGACTTGATTAATCTCCAGGCAATCATCTCGCAGAGCACGGCGATGTCCTCAGTAGGAAGGTAATCAGAAATACTGGCATCGAAGACCACGTTCCCTCGGGGAGGAAACTCCTCGTCGCCACGCCAGAGGATTATGGTAATCGGCACACGGCTAAAGGCAGGAATAGTTACCGCCACATCCCCATAATCCGCTTTATATCCACCCGGCTTCGCCGCAAGCTCGAGCAAACGGTCTGGTTCTTTACCAAAGTAGTTCAAGAGCGGCTCACT
This sequence comes from uncultured Dehalococcoidales bacterium, assembly GCA_964534815.1. Lineage (GTDB taxonomy): Bacteria > Chloroflexota > Dehalococcoidia > Dehalococcoidales > CAZHRL01 > CAZHRL01. The sequence continues at coordinate 5,658 of CAZHRL010000030.1, forward strand.
CGTCCTTTTGCAGAAGGTAGGGAAGTAGACCGTTCCCTCTGGTAGCTCCCGGAAGGTAATCAACCTATTGGCGAGGGGAGTGCCCTTTGCTGAGATAAAGTAATGCACAATGAGCAACTTGTCCCTTATGGGCACCTTTTCTATGCTCTCGGCAAATAGGACATCAACTTCAGGAAGAGTAATGAGATATGACTGGCTCAAATACCGGAGAAGGACAGTCTCCCGGGAATCTTTTACCCGATACTGGGCGCCGCACCTGCGACACTGCTCTTCAATATCAGCAATCCTGGCTATTCTTTCCGCAGCAAGTTTGAAGGCAAGCTGATTTGCCTGTTCGTAATACTTCTCTTTTGGCAGTGCCGGACGCTTGTTTTCCATAGGCAACTAAAGCCCGGCGGCAGCCAGTACTTCCGGTACCTTCTTCTCCCAGCCAATAGCCATGATATGAACGCCTTGGCAGACCCCCTTGAGTTCCTTGATGAGGTTAGCTGCAATCTCGATGCCCATCTTGGCTTTATCCGGGGCATCAGCCATCTTCTTAATCAGCTCTTCGGGAACAAAGACGCCAGCCACGTTCTTGTTCATATAGCGAGCCATACCAACCGATTTCAGGGGTATGATTCCTGCCAGGATGGGGACTTTCCATCCCTCCACTCTTTTCATGAATTTGACAAATCTATTGATATCATAGACCGCCTGGGTCTGGAAGAACCTGGCGCCAGCTTTGATTTTCTTCTCCATCTTAATAAGTTGCAGTTCAAAGCTGGCTTCAGTATCCGCTCCCGGGTTGACCACGGCACCGGGGAAGAAATCTGTCTTCCCGTGAAGCTCGTTGCCCATCATATCGTGCCCTTCGTTCAGCTTGCTGATGACCCACAAAAGCTGGACTGAGTCCAGGTCATAGACAGGCATAGCCTGAGGATGGTCACCGAGCGCCGGCACATCCCCGGTAATCGCCAGAACATTCTTCACACCCAGAACAGCCGCGCTCAAAAGGTCGGACTGCAGTGCGATGCGGTTTCTATCGCGGCAGGTCATCTGGAAGACCGGGTCCAGCCCCTTTTGAACCAAGAGGTGACAGGTTACCAGTGAGCCGAGCCTCATCACTGAGCTCTGCTGGTCGGTAACATTGGAGGCATCTACTTTGCCGTGCAGCAGCTCAGCGACTTCATTTATCTCCGTAACATCTGTCCCCTTCAAGGGACCGATTTCCGCAGTGATGGCAAATTTTCCTGACTTCAAGGCTGATTTCAAGGTCATCTTAGCTCTTCTCCTTCTGGTCAGTGCGCTCTAGCGCAAATCTGGACGAGTCTATCAGTTCACCGGTGGGCTTCATCTTGCTGTAGTCCTTGGGTGGAATGAACCTGCCCAACTTGTCCAGTCGGTTCAGGCGCTTCAATCTCAGGTAAATCTGCTCCCAGCCGCAATCTCTATCCCGTTTAAGCTCGCATTTCCCCTTGGAAGCACCACCGCACTGCCCGTTGAGCAGACCTTTGGTACAGGCAGTCAACGGGCAGATGCCACCGGTATACTCCAGCAGGCACTCGCCGCATTCCATGCATCTTTCGCTGCCCTGCCATTCACCCCGGCTTCCGCCCAGATTGACGGTATCACAGGCGGGATGGCAGACCTTATTGACGGCAGCAGCTACTGCCTGGACGCCCACGCCGCAGGTCATCACCAGTATTGAATCAGCGGCCTTAATTGGCTCTATCTGACCTCTCAGTCTCGACTTCACCAGGGCTTTTTCGCACAGGAAATCGACGACGGCGGTGCCGGTAACTTTCTTGCCCACGCCTTCCAGCTTGCCCTTCATCTCCGCTACCTGTTTGGGTCCGCCAGTACCAGAAGCTTCGGCGCAGCCGTTACAGCCCAGGATGAAGATGCTGTTCTCTCCATCCAGATAGCCCAAGATTTCTTCCCACGGTTTTTGCTTCGAAAGAATCATCTTGCCTCCTTAAAGTTGAGATAACGCCCGGCTAATGGATAGCACAGGCAAGGCACGGGTCGAAGGAACGGACGATGCGCAGGAGCTCAAAGGGGTTGTCCTTGTCCTTCACCCTAACGCCCGTCAGTGCCTGCTCGATGGGGCCAGGGTTACCATTTTCATCTCTCGGTGAAGCATTCCAGGTAGTCGGCACAACGCACTGGTAATTGGCTATCTTCTTGCCCTTTATCTCTATCCAGTGCCCCAGAGCGCCACGAGCAGCTTCAGTTAGACCGGCTCCTGTGCCCTCCTCTGGAATTTGATATTCAATAAAGGTCGGGGCACCCGGCTTTATCTCCAGTAACCACTTCTCTATATTGTCCGCAATATATTTGGCGCAGATAGCCCGCGCCAGATGACGACCCATAACAGAGAAGAGCGCTGAGGTTGGCGCCTTTAACTCAGCCAGCGCCGAATCAACCAGATTTCTGATTACAGGGTCGCCAGAGGCATAATTGACGGCGACTCTCGCCAGCGGACCGACCTCATATACCTTGCTGTCATAGCGCGGCGACTTCACCCAGGAGTAAGCCCCGTCTTTGCCATAACTAGGTACAGTCTCACCCTGAGATGGGTGCTTCGCTGCGGGATAGTCCTGATACCAGGAATGTCTGACGCTCTCCATCACCTTGCTGATATCCAGTTTCCCGGGTTTGAGGTCGGCAGAAGTA
>CAZHRL010000031.1:0-8271 GCA_964534815.1 uncultured Dehalococcoidales bacterium
GCAGAAGACGGCATACGAGATACGAATTCGTGACTGGAGTTCAGACGTGTGCTCCGATCTCTCGGCGCCGAAGAAGCCATCATCTACTACCGGCGCACCCATGAAGAAATGCCCGTAACCGAAGTGGAATATGACGAAGCCGTCGCTGAGGGCGTCAAAATGAACTTCCTGGTCAGTCCCACCAGAATCCTCAGCGAGAACTGGAAAGTAGCCGGCTTACAGTGCATCCGCATGACGCTGGGTGAGCCTGATGAGAGCGGACGGCGTCGACCCATCCCCGTCCCCGTCTCTGAATTCTCCATCGAAGCCGATACGGTAATTGCCGCCGTGGGACAGGCTCCCGACCTGTCCTTCCTGCCCCCGGATAGTGCCCTGGAACGCACCCGCTGGGAGACGCTCATTGTCAACGGCAACACCCTGGCTACCAACGTCCCCGGTGTTTTCGCCGGCGGCGACTTTGTTACCGGACCGGGCATGGTCATTGACGCCATAGCCGCCGGCAGGAGAGTCGCCATCGCCATTGACAAATATCTCAGTAAAGACACCTCTCGAGTTGTGGTGACTGATATGAAGACCAAAGTCCCTGTGGAAGCGGCACTACCGCCCCCACAACAGGAAGAAGTATGGGAAAAGCAACCCAGAGAAGGAGTGCCCACGCTGCCCCTCGCCGAAAGGAGGAGTAGCTTTGCTGAGATAGAGCTTGGCTTCTCGGAAGAAATAGCCTGCCGGGAAGCCAAACGCTGCCTGCGCTGCGACCTGGAGAGGTAAAAGTTGACTTATCGGAATTGCTAGCCCAAGAGGAGGACTGCCATGAAATCGATAACCAAGCAGAAAGCCATGGATGAAATCAAGGAAGACCTGAAAAAGCTGGACAAGATATTCATCATCGGTTGTGGCACCTGCACCACCCAGCTCAAAACGGGCGGTCTCGAACAGGTCCTGGAAATGAAAAAACAGCTTCTAGAGCAGAACAAAATCATCACCGGCTGGACAGTCATCCCTATCGCCTGCGATGAGATGACAGAGGTAGCTCTGAAGGAAAACAAACAGGCTATCCAGAGCGCCGACGGCATTCTCTGTATGAGTTGTGCTCTGGGGGTGCACCGCATGAGCTTATACCTCGATAAGCCCATCATTCCCGCAGTCGATACCCTGTTTATTGGGCTGGAAGAGACCCCGGGCACCTTCCACGAAGTCTGCGCCCAGTGTGGTCAGTGCGTCCTGGGAGATACGGCAGATATCTGCCCCATCACTGCCTGCCACAAGGAACTAGTCAACGGGCCCTGCGGGGGCACCAATAACGGCAAATGCGAGGTTGATAAGACCAAGGATTGCGCCTGGACACTTATCTATAATCGCCTGAAAGCCCAGGGCAGGCTCGACATCATGAGGAAGTATCAGCCTCCCCGTAACTTCCATGTAACATTAAAAGCAAAAGTTCTCAAAATGCAGCGAGGAGGTTAGGGATATGGCATCACGCTTCAAAGAAGTCCTCAACTCCGGCAAGTTTGTTGTTACCAGTGAGGTAGCACCACCCAAGGGAACCAATATCGAAAAAATGCTGCATCACATTGAGCTGCTCAAGGACAGGGTGGATGGGATTAATGTTACCGACCACCAGAGCTCCGTGATGCGCTTCCCTTCTCTGGGCGGCTGCCTTCATATCAAAGAAATGGGGGGCGAACCGATTCTGCAGATGACCTGCCGCGACCGCAACCGCATGGCTCTGGAAGCGGACCTCCTGCTGGCATATACCCGGGGCATCAGAAACGTCCTCTGTCTTACCGGCGACGCTGTTCCCATAGGCGACCACAAGGAAGCCAGGGGGGTTTTTGACCTCGATTCACTACAACTGTTAAAGACAATACGACTCCTGGAAACGGGCAAAGACCTCGGTGGCAACGACCTCGATGGGAAGGTGGAGTTTTGCGCTGGTGCCATCGTCACCCCGGAACAGCGCCCCATCGAGCCACAGCTCATCAAGTTTGAAAAGAAAGTGGAAGCCGGCGCCGAGTTCTTCCAGACCCAGGCAATCTACGACCTCGATAACTTCGCCAAATTCATGCAGTACGCCCGCCAGTTCCCCGCCAAAATACTGGCAGGGATAGTCCTGCTTTCCTCAGCCAGAATGGCAAAGTATATAAACGAAAATGTGCCCGGCATCTTCGTGCCGCAAAACCTGATTGACGAACTGGCAGCCGCACCCAAAGGCGAAGGTGTGAAAAAAGGCATCGAGATTGCGGGACGCATGATTGCCATCATTAAAAAAGAAAAGATTTGCGATGGCGTCCACATTATGGCTATTGGTCGGGAGGAAGTGGTTCCGGATATACTGGCTGCTGCTGGGCTAGCCTAGTCCTAGACAAAAGCAAACCTGTTGGCATAGTCCACGCTGCAGAACCTGATGGCATCCTCCAGGCTCAGCTCCCTTGGCAAATAATGAAAGCGCATGTATTTGGTATAGTCGCTCAACCTCTGCACAAAGGCAAGCCATTGCTCAGTATCTTCCCTCCTGATGGTGCGGAGGAAAATCCTTGAGCCATCCTTCAGGATTACTTCAGTCTCATACTGCGCCGGGTAGTTGGCACTAATCTCGCACGCCATGATTCCCACCCCCTCCCAGGCTAGTTATCATTATAAGATAAAAATTGGGCAAAGTCATTGCGTGAGATGGACTGTCATTCTGACCCTTAAGAGCCCCAACCATCTTTTATGTGATTATGTATGACCCTATCCCCTGACCCCTTCCCCTGAGAGGGGAAGGGGAATAATATTTTTATAAGGGGACTGCGTCCCCTTCTGACAACCCCTGTCAGGGAAATTTCTAGAAAGAGAAGGCTCAAGCCCCTCCTAAACCTCATCTAGGAGAGGGCGCAAGGGGTGAGGTCAAACGAAATATCAACTATAACTGACCAGAACGAAACGACCTCATAACTTGACACATCAAGAGGAGATAAGGCAAACTGTAAGCTAACACTTCAGCCACAAGCAAAGGAGGTATTCAATGTCTGACATTTCCTATCTAAATTTGAACCCGCCCAACCGGGTTCTCCTAGCTCCGGGTCCGAGCAATCTGCCACCGCGCGTGCAGAGGGCTTTAATCGCCCCTCTTGTGGGGCATCTCGACCCTTACTTTGTCCAGGTAATGGAAGACACCGTCAAACTCCTGCGCACCGTCTTCCGAACTCAGAACAACTTTACCATGCCCATCTCCGGCACCGGTTCCGCCGGGATGAATGCCAGTGTCTGCAACTTCCTCGAACCGGGAGATGTAGCGGTCATTGGTGTTAATGGTTTCTTCGCGGAAAGGATGGTAGACAATGCGCAAAGGACCGGCGCCAAAGTAGTCACGGTGCCTGCCGAGTGGGGGAAAATCGTTGAGCCAGATACCCTTGAGGCTGCCCTGAAAGCGGAAAAGAAGGTGAAGCTGCTCGCTCTGGTTCATGTCGAGACCTCCACCGGCGCGATGCAGCCTCTGATTGAAGCAGCCAAGCTCGCCAGGAAATATGATGCCCTGTTAGTTGTGGATGCCGTGTCCTCACTGGGAGGACAGGAACTGGCTACTGACGACTGGGGCATTGATATTTGCTACAGCGGCTCGCAGAAATGCCTGAGCGCCCCACCCGGTCTGGCTCCTTTCACCGCCAATCAGAAAGCCATGACCGTGGCGGAAAAACGCAGTACCAAAGTAGCAAGCTGGTACTTTGACCTGTCACTCCTCGCCACTTACTGGGTCACCGGCAGATTCTACCATCATACGGCGCCGGTGCTGATGATTTATGCCCTTCATGAAGCCCTTGTCCTGATGGCAGAAGAAGGGCTTGATGCCCGCATCAAACGTCATTTGAGAAATGGCGCCGCTCTCCAAGCTGGACTGGAGGCGATGGGGCTGGTGCTCCATGCCGATAAGAACCATCGCGCCAGTGTGGTCACTGCCGTGCGCGTCCCGCAAGGGGTTGAGGAAGCAAGGGTGAGGCAAGGATTGCTCAACGAATTTGGCATCGAGATTGCCGGCGGTCTGGGACAGCTCAAAGGAAAGATATGGCGCATCGGGCTGATGGGGTATTCCTCATCTGAAGAAAACGTGCTGCGCCTGCTTATGACGCTGGAGAAACTGCTGACAAGAGCAGGCTACAAAGTAGAACCCAATGCCGGGGTCAAGGCAGCCCTGGAAGTCTTCGGCAAGAAATAGAAGCCGTCAAGACTTCTCTTGAGACGGAGACTGGTAGGCGAGGTCGAGGAGCTCGATAAGCTCCATCGACTGCATCTTCAAGCTGTGTTCTCTGATACCGTGAGCGAGCTGCATTGAGCAACCGGGGCAGCAGGTAACCAGGATATCGGCGCTGGTCCGGGCAACATTCTGCATCTTCTGCGCCAGCACCTTCATAGAAAGGTCGTAGTGCTTCAGGCTATACGAGCCGGCGGCGCCACAGCAGATATTCGCCTCATTCATCTCGATAAACTCAACCCCGGGGATGCTTTTCAGTATCTGACACGGCTGACTGGTTACCTTCTGAAACCGACCCAGATGGCAGGGGTCGTGGAAGGTGACCCTGTGCTTCACAGTCTGCATCTCAGTGACCAGCCCGATGCTCACCAGGAACTCGCTGATGTCCCTCACCTTGCCGGCGAAGGCGCTGGCTTGAGTTGAGTATTCAGCGTCCTCACTTAAAAGAACGGGATATCGCTTCAGCAGGGAGCCGCAGGTGGCGCAGGTGGCGATGATGGCGTCTACATCAAGGGAACGCGCCACATCAATGTTTTTCTGAGCCATATCAAGCGTCGCTGCCACGTCGCCGTAGCCATAGGCTGGCATGCCACAGCAGACAAAGTCGGGAACCACTACCTCAACATTATGCCTGTTAAGCACCCGAATCGCCGCTTGCGCCACATTAGGGGTAAGGTTGGCGGCAGCGCAACCGACAAAGTAGGCAACCTTATATTTGGGGTTTCCCAGCTTCGGTGAAGAGGCGCTGGTAATGCGACGTTTCAAAGGGACTGAGGGAAATATCCGCTCCGCCTTACCGGTATCCCCCAGCAGCCTGGTGAGTCCCATTCCTCTTGCCGCCGAGCGCAGACCGCTGACCTGAACCAAGCCCATAAGCCGGGACAACCTCTGTAGACGAGAAGGACTCGAAAGCAAATCGTGGAAGAGCAGCTTCTGGAGCCAGGGCCGACCTTTCTCTCTCACCAGTTCGGCGCGAGCCTTGAGGATAAAGTCGTCAGTGGTAACCCCGGCGGGGCAGTGGTCAACACAGCAGTTACAGGTAAGGCAGTCGGAGATGGGCTCGGTAATCTCGTCCAGCTTCAACTTGCCCTCGAGGACGCTGCGCAATAAAGCCAGCTTGCCTCTGGCTACCGTCCACTCAATGCCGGTGACTTTATAGACCGGGCAGCCCGCCAGACAGAAGCCACACTTGTTGCAGCGGAGCAACGCCTCAGATATCTTTTGCAGCTCTTCTGCCATGATTACAGAGTCCTCACGAGCTTACCGGGGTTGAAGATATTCTTGCGGTCGAGCGACCGCTTCAGGCGTTTCATTAACTCATAATCGCTGCGCTGGCTGATGAGGTCATAAGCCTGTCTCACTTCCGGCGAGCCATGTTCCACCAGAAAGAACCCGCCCAGCCTGCCGGCGCTCTGAATCAGGTCAGCGACCGCTGCCAGCGCCTTCTTACCATTCTGAGCACTCTGCCCCTCGGCAAAGAGAGCGGGATAGAGTATGCCACTTCCAGCCCGCCCGGTGACGCCAGCCTGAAGCTGGTGTCGGCCAGCCACCTTGCGAATCTCCTGATACATCTCTCCGGTCTTGCTCACGGGAACAACGGCTTTGCCTCTCACCATCCCCGCAACCGAATACCGGTGAATCTCTTGCTGGATGCTCCAGACTGTCTCTTCCTCGATGCCAGCCAGGACACCTACTGCCCGCGCCTGGTTTGCCTCTGCCAGCGCCTTAATCTCAGCGATATGACGTCCCACCTCCTCCTGACTCCCGGCAACACCGACGAGAAGGACAACCTCATCCTCCTCTAATTTCAAGCTGGTTTTTAACTCCAGCCTTTGCGCTGCTCTGGCATCTATCAACTCGATAGATTCAGGGCGCAGGAAGGAATTCAAGACCTCGCTCACCGTCTGAAAAGCATCGCCGACGCTGGAGAATCTCAACAGGAGGGTAGAATGTGTTTCAGGGAGATAGGACAGCTTCAGGATAGCTCTGGTGATGACTCCCAGCGTTCCCCACGAACCGAGGAAAAGTCGGCAGAGGTCATAGCCCGCCACATTTTTCATCGTCTTGATGCCCGCCCGAACCACCTCGCCGGTGGGCGTGACCGCAGTTACGCCCAGAACCAGGTCCCGCGCTGTCCCATAGAGAAGCCGTTTGGGTCCACTGCTACTGGTAGCAAGAGTGCCGCCGATGGTGGCTATTTCACTATCCTCCGGCTCCAGAGGGAAGTAAAGACCATGCTTGGCTAGCTCCTTTTGCAGCTCAGCGTGAGCGATACCCGCTTCCGCCTCAGCAGTGAGATTGGACTGGTCTAACTCTATAATGTGGTTCATGCGCTTCAGGGAAAGGACTATTCCCGTCTTGGTCAGAGGCAAGCCCAGCGCCTGCCTGGAGCCATTCCCCCAGGGGGTAACGGGTATCCCCTCCCGCTGGGCAACCTTTACGAGCTGAGCAATCTGGTCAGTAATGGCAGGAAAGACAGTAAAAGAGGGCAACATACCATCGATTTGATAGTTTGCCAGCTCCTCGGGACGTGCCAGCACATTTTCTGCCCCGACTATGGCAGCAAACTCACCTTGTAGGCTGGTGCCCCTGCCCGGGACAGCAGTTGACAGCGACTCAATATCCCGGACTTCGTCAACCATTGCCTTTTCTGGCGGAATCTTTTTCCCCGGATTCAGAATCCTCTCCGGGTCGAAGACAGTCTTGACCAGGCGCATCAGCTTGAGCTCGCTGGGGCGGAACATCAGGGGCATGCTGTCCTGCTTCTCAAGTCCAACGCCATGCTCGCCGGAAATGGTGCCCCCCAGAGCCACACCTGCCGCCAGTATCTCCTTCCCCGCCTTATGCACGCGCTCGCTTTCACCGGGGTCTCTGTTGTCAAACATCATCAGAGGGTGAAAGTTGCCGTCGCCGGCGTGTGCCACATTGCCGATGAGCAGTTGATATTTCTGAGCAATCTTATTGACTTCACGGAGCATGGACACGAGCTTGTTACGCGGTACAGTAACATCCTGACAGGCATAGGCGGGACGCACTCTGGCTACAGCACCGAAAGCGCCACGCCGACCCGACCACAAAACATCCCTTTCCGCCGCCGTGCGCGCCGCCCTCACCTCACGCGCCTTATTCTTATGGCAGATTTCCGTTATCTGCTGGCTCTGCCTCGCCTGGGCTTCTTTCAAGACATCCAGTTCGATGAGGAGGATGGCTTCCGCATCCAGAGGATAGCCAGCGTGAACACTGGCTTCGATAGCCCGGATGACGGGAGCATCGAGTAGCTCTAAAGCGCCGGGCACAATGCCTGAAGCGATAATATCAGAAGCGCACTGAAAGGCGTCTTCCAGTGTTTCAAAGACGGCGAGCATGGTTTGATAGGACTCAGGAAGGTGCATAATGCGCAGCACCAGCTTGGTGATTACTCCGAGCGTGCCCTCTGAGCCTATCAAGGGGCTGAGCAGGTCGTAGCCATAGCTATCTTCCGTGGGAGCGCCGACCTGGACAACCCGTCCGTCTGCCAGAACCACCTCAGCGCCCAGAACATGATTATGGGTTACGCCATAACGAAGGCAGTGGGGACCGCCGGCATCCTCGCCCGCATTACCACCTAGAGTGGAGCTTTTCTGACTGGCGGGGTCGGGGGCATACATATAGCCCAGGGGTTTGAGAGCATTCTGGAGGTCAAGGTTGACCACCCCCGGCTCCACCACTACCCTCTGCCGGGCGGTATCAAGAGCCAGAATGCAGTTGAGTCGGCTCAGCTCCAGGACAATGCCACCCCGACTGGGTACGGTGCCGCCGGTGAGGTTGGTCCCGGCACCACGGGCGATTATGGGAACCTGCTCACGAGAGGCAATCTTCATAATGGCGGAGACCTCTGCGGTGCTGTCCGGCAAGACGACTACATCGGGCGAAGCCTGTTTCCCACCGGCATCGTAAGAGTAAGTCAACAGGTCCTTGAGTGAGGAGAGGACATCTTCCGAGCCGACTACTTTAGCTAAGGCTTTGATAAGACTCTTCTTGTCCACTTTATCCGATGACTTATT
>CAZHRL010000032.1:0-8256 GCA_964534815.1 uncultured Dehalococcoidales bacterium
TCACTCAGATTGTTCAGCCGGCAATTTATGCCTGAGGTGATTAATCTCTATGCCTCAAGAGATACCCAACACTTGGGCAGCCTTGCTATGGTATGTTTAATGAACCTGGAGTTCTTGACAAAAGCACTTGAACTACTTAAATTGTTCCTTGTTAAGCTGTGCAGTTTTTACCTACCACATATATGGTATCTACTGGACCAAGTTATATTGCTCTGTACCACTCAGGGAAACTGGAGCGCTGTGCTCGGGCTCTTGAAGCCAGACTAGCTTCTTGCGACCTCTGCCCCAGGGAGTGTCGGGTCAACCGCTTAGAAAATGAGCTGGGCTTTTGCCATTCGGCTTATCTGCCCGTAGTCTCAGCAGTCTGCGCTCATCATGGAGAGGAACCTGCCATTTCTGGAAGCAGGGGGTCAGGAACGATTTTCTTCGGCAATTGCAATATGAGGTGTGTCTATTGCCAGAACCACCAGATAAGCCAAAACTGGAGAAAACAGAAATCAAAGGAGATGGATTGCCATATCCTGGCTGAGAAGATGCTTTACCTTCAGGATGAGCTCGGCTGCCACAATATCAACTTTGTGACGCCTTCTCACTTTGTTCCCCAGCTTGTCCGGGCAGTCCTGGAAGCGGTGCCGATGGGGCTTCGTGTGCCCTTGGTCTATAACACGAGTGGCTATGACGCTCTTTCTACTCTCAAGGAGCTGGACGGGATAATAGATATTTACCTCCCTGATTTGAGATACGCCGCCGATAAATGGGCCAGGAAGTTTTCTTACGCGCCGAACTATGTCACCCGCGCCCGTGAAACTATCAGCGAAATGTACCGGCAGGTTGGCGACCTGGTCGTGGACGAATCTGGGGTGGCGCAGCGGGGGCTGATTGTGCGTCATCTCATTTTGCCCAACGGTCTGGCTGGTAGTGAGGAGTCGCTTACCTGGTTGGCACAGGAGGTTTCGCCCACGGTCACGGTCAGCATCATGGCCCAGTACCTGCCCTTGCACCGGGCACCACAAATACCGCTGCTTGCCCGAAAGATATCAACGGCTGAATATGAAGAAGTTCTCCAGCTATTAACTAATATAGGACTTGAAAACGGTTGGATACAAGAAATAGGGGCATCGGACAACTATGTTCCTGACTTTGAGCGGGAAGGTCACCCTTTCTCCAGCTCTTGAAACCATTTGGAACAGAGGCAGGTCATGACGACCAGGCGTGTTATCGTTATTGGGGCAGGAGCGAGTGGCATGATGGCTGCTGGCCGGGCGGCTGAATTGGGCGCCAGTGTCCTCCTCCTTGAAAAGACCAGGCGTACTGGCAAGAAGATCCTTATCAGCGGCAAGGCACGCTGCAACCTGACCAATACCACGGAACTGGATGACTTCACCATGATGTATGGTGCCAACGGCGTCTTTCTTTACAGCGCCTTCCGCCGTTTCTTTCGCGACGATTTGTGCGACTTCCTGAGGCGTTACGGCGTAGAAACGAAGACCGAGCGTGGTGGTCGAGTCTTCCCCGCCTCTGACGACGCCCAGGATGTCGTCAGGGCCTTTGAGCAATACCTGGCTGACCATCAGGTCGAACAGCATACCAATGTGAGGGTGACCGGTATAGAGATTGAAAATGGCCGGGTAAAGGGTGTGCAGACAAACAAGGGACAGTATCCCGCCACGGCTGTAGTTCTGGCTACCGGCGGTGCCTCCTATCCTGAGACTGGCTCGACCGGGGATGGCTATCGTATGGCCGCTGCTATTGGCCATTCCATTGTCAAACTACGCCCGGCGCTGGTGCCGTTAGTCGTGTATGAGATTGAGCGAGCCCGAAGTATGCAGGGCGTTAGCCTGCGCAATGTGCGCCTCACCGCCTACCAGTGCCCTGCCGAAGAAATCAACCCCTCTCTGACACCCATCAGTGACTGTGGACGTGGTATCAACAGCAAGACTCCCCCCTGGCCTGTGATTGAAAGCCGCATGGGCGAAATGATGATAACCCACTTTGGCATTGGTGGGCCTATCACCCTGTTGATGAGCTTAGCCGTCGTGGATGCACTGAAACACGGCCCTGTCAGTGTCTCCATTGACCTGAAGCCAGCCCTCAACGAGAAGCAATTGCGCCAGCGGTTGCAGCGAGACTTTGACCACTATGGTAAGCGCGGCTATCGTCGCCATCTCGCCGGCTTGCTACCGCGCAAGATGGTTGACCCTTTTGTAAGGATGACTGCCATCCCACCTGACCGGCGTGGCCACCAGATAAGCGCCAGGGAACGGGAACGGCTGTTAACTTTGCTCAAATCACTCCGCTTCAACATCAGGGGCCCGTTATCGATGGAGGCAGCCATTGTCACCGCTGGTGGTATCTCCCTCAAAGAAATTGACCCACGCACTATGGCTTCACGCCTGGTGGAAGGGCTATATCTTTGTGGTGAGGTTATTGACCTCGATGCCGACACGGGTGGCTACAACCTGCAAGCTGCCTTTTCTACAGGCTATGTTGCTGGTGAGTCGGCTGCCCTCAGCCTGATGTAGATTCTATAATATGTTGACACCGAATTCCTTTAAGCTCTCTGCCAGGGCGTTCAAAGGCAGCCCAATTACATTAAAATAATCACCCTCAATCTTCTCAACGATGACAGAACCCAATCCCTGTATGGCATATCCTCCAGCCTTGTCTAATGGCTCCTTAGACTTGACATAGACATCAATCTCACCCGGGGTCATTTTTTTCATATAAACTTTTGTTTCTACTGACCTGGATAACACCTTGTTGTTCTCAGTATCTATGATAGTAAAACCGGTAATAACCGAATGTGACTTGCCGCTTATTGTTTCCAGCATTCTCCTGGCTTCGGTTTCCGTATCCGGCTTGCCTAGTATTTTACCTTCAAAAACAATAAATGTGTCAGCAGCAATAACTAAAGCATTCTGGTGATGGCTGGCAACTATCTTGGCTTTTTCAAAAGATATTGAGCTGGCGAGCTCGTCTGGTCTTAGATGCGATTTTCTAGCTTCCGCATAATTACTTGGTTCGACCCTGAATTTCAGGCCGATTCCTTCCAGTAACTCTCTTCTCCGGGGAGATGCTGAGGCTAATATTATTGTTTTCATTTTTTGATGGGATTACCTAGAGCCTGTGCTTTTTGGGCAACATTAGTACAACTCAATATGGATAATGTAAGCAACTGCCCTAACTTCGTCAAGCTCCTGGCATTGCACAACCTAGCGGTTTGTGTAGGGTTAAAGGGGCTTGCTCAGTAGCCGTGACATCGCGGCTAATGCCTGTTGCTGGACAATGTGCCCCCAAAACTACTATAATATTATATAATATAAGCGACCCTGTATAAGAAGCGGAAAGTGGTTGGGAGAATCTTCGGGATTGGGCTGGTGATGGTGGTGGTTGCCTCGGTTTCAGCAGGCATCACTTCAGCTGGTGGGGGAGGCGGTGGTGGAGTAGTAGCGGCTAGCAGCAAGTGGCATGAGGTCGCTACGCCAGATATGGACGACTGGTTTGTCACCCCGGGCTTTTTTGCCTGGGACTACGCCGTGGATGCTAATGACACCGTCATCTATGCCATCGGCGACCAGTGGGTGGATAACAACACCGATGGAGTGGTAGACCCGGGTGAGGTGACTCCCCGGCTATTGAAGTCTGAGGACGGCGGAGCTAGATGGGAGGACAAAACCAACAATGTTGAAGACGCTCTGGGTTCGGATTACGCCCTCCGGTATAACTGCGTCGCTGTGGCTCCCGATAACCCTGATTTCCTCGCCTTTGCTCTGATTAACGCTACCGGGGTGCCGATGGTGCTTTACTCCTACGATGGCGGGGAAAGGGTCCGCTATACCGGTCCTTTGGTTGGACTCACCAATATCTCCGATATGGGCATCTCCCCCCTGTATGGTGACGAGGTGCGCAATATCGCCACCATCGGTAATAGCGCTACCGAAGGACTTGTCGAGCGACATCGCTTCAAAAGCGAGAGAGCCACGGGGACATGGATAGATGCTACCGCCCCGGCTAATGCTTACAACTGGAGTGCCTGTGATAATGTTACCTCGTTAGCGTGGTCTCCCAACTTCGAAATGGACTGCACTATACTGGTGGTCACGCATGATGCCGCCAATGGCAGCCGCCTTCAGCATGGATGGTGGTCAGCCAATGAGACTGAGATGATTAAGTGGGATGAGGCGATTGGTGGTCTCAACGCCGGCGGGGTGCTGCTGACCACTGACGCTACTGCCTGGAACTCGGGCATCGCTTTACCCTCGGACTATGATGGGGATGACAGCAATTCCCGCTGCGCTCTGGTGTTTGTGAATAATGCCACCGAGGGCACCATTTACACCGTGGACGAGCAATATACACCCGCTGGCGAGATTACCAAGCAAATTCCCTGGAGACCCATACTGGCGAGCCTTGACTACTGCGGGGACATAGCTGAGGGTAAGGCTGTTGTCGGCTTGTGGGGCAGCGGTAATTTTAGCGGCGGTTGCAGTTCTATGTTCGCTGCGCCCTGCGAGGGCGTCCAAGTTTACCGCAATGGTCAATTCTCCAATATGAGCACTGAAAGGCGGTGGATTGCCACTAATGATTACAAGCTCCCCAGCGGGCGCGGTCCTGCCCTGGTGTCCTACGCCACTGACGCTGGCGACAAGCTTTATGCCCTCACCGCCGGGGCTTCCTGGCGGCAGTGTGGGTTCTGGGATGTCTTTGACGAAGGCGCCCTCTCGGTGAGCTTCAACGACGGCGAATCGTGGAACCAGATAGGCTTGATTAACACCGATATCGGCTACCTCACCGATGTTGCCCTATCGCCTGATTGCAACACCACCATTCTTGCCAGTATCCCTCATAACGGCAGCATCTGGAATGGCAACTGCAGCAGCCTGTGGCTCAAGGCTGAGGCGCTTCCCGAATATGCCTCGGAGTATAACGGCAAGTGGCTGAGGGTATGGTATGGATGTCTTACCAACTATGGAATAGTCCGCCTTGCTCCTGAGGAGACCACGGAAATCAACACCGTTTATCTCGCTGACGGGAACACCGAAATACTGTATTACACCGAGTCCAAGGGTCTTGTTGAGTGGAACAGGGATACCAAGTCGCCTCTTGACATAGCTGACCTTGCCACAAAGGAAGTTGATGCTGTTTATGCCCTCTCTGCTGATGGCAGAGTGGCTATGTTTGACGGCAGCCGCTGGCCTTCGGTGCATCGGGTGGACAGCGGGCTTGACACGGGCAACACCATTGCTGTGCTCGGCGATAATGTCCTCGTCGGCGGCAAGAGCGGCGATGTTTCCTACTCCTCCGATGGCGGCTTGAACTTCACCGAGCTGGAGGACGGTCTTCCCCTGACCGGCGATGTCTTCGTTGCCTTTGACAGCTACTTCAGCAACAACAGCTTGGTCTACGCCGCAGTGAGCGGCAGCGGTATCTACCGCTGGGTCGTTAACCAGAGCGTGGAGTGGGAGGACCTCAATGCTGGTGCTCTAGGTTACACCGGAATTGTCCTCGACAGAGCCGGCAATCCCGAGACTAATGCCGCCACCGGCGGCGTGCTCTATACCGCCTATTATAACGCCACCGCCAGCCAGAGCGGTGTTGCTCGCTGCTTGACTCCTGCCGAAGAAGTTTATTACATCAACTGGGATTACCTGGAAGAAGGACTGACCGGTGGCGAAGCATTCACTCTTCCGCCTTCAAGCCTGAAAATCTGCGGCTGTCTCAGTCCCGACAGCAACAGCAAGCTGTTTGCCATTGATACCAGCAACCCTTACTACAACGCTACTTTAGTTGAGGATATGGGCATACCCTGCTACGACCCGACCATGGGTCGGCTGTGGAGATTTGTGGATTATTTCGCCAAATCCGGCCCTGTGCTTACCAGTCCAGCCGACGGTGCTATAGTTGACGCCGACCCAGACAATTGCTGGAACAATGCCTTCGCACTGAAGTGGGTGCGCCAGGGCGATGCCTGCAAATACGACCTCCAGATAGCCTATGACAGCGACTTCGCCGAGCTAGTAAATGTGGAGGGCAATGGTGGTGAGTCCATGGCCAACTATGAACCACCCAATGGAACGAGTCCCAGCTATGTCGTCCCCAACAAGGGTCTTGGCGCTGGCACTTGCGGCACTACCTTCTACTGGAGGGCGAGGTCTGCTGTTGCCGGCACCAATCAGAATATAACCAGCCCCTGGTCTGAGTCTCGGGACTTCACGGTCGGCGCTGGCTCTGCTCGTCCTGGTGCTGGAGGTGGAGGAGGTGGAGGCGGTGGTGACGCCGCCTATTACATCTCTGTCGATATGCTCAAGAATATCTCAAAGTGGCTGACTGACTATAGAGGTGACTTGAAGCAAGCTGTAGAGGTCAATTCCACGTATGGCGAGATAACAATTTCAATGGGTAAAGGCACCGCCTGCCTTGGTGATGATGGCAAAAGGCTGGAGAATATCGGGATAAGTGAAACCTATTTGCCCCAACTTCCTGAGGGCTATTACATTATAGGCAAGGTCTATAAGCTGGAGCCCTCAGGAGCCACATTTGCCCCCGCTTTCAATCTTACTATTGGTTATGCTGACAATGACATTTCTCAATATGTATCTGAAGGAAGTATTTACCTTGCCTATTATAATGCCACCTCCGAAAGCTGGATTCCTCTTTATAGCCAGGTCAATACCCAGAATAACACCGTAACCGCCCCGGTGAGCCACTTCACCACCTTTGCCGTTATGGGGACAGCAACACCACCCCCGGCAGAATTCACCATCACCAGCCTTGACCTCAGCAGCGAGCAGGTGAAGCCGGGACAGGAGGTAATTGCCAGCGTTAATGTTACCAACACCGGCGGCAGTGAAGGCAGCTATACCCTGAACCTCACCATAAACGGAGAAGTGGAGCAGACGAGGACAGTAACCCTGGCTCCACAAGCGACGGAGACGGTAGCATTTAACATAACCAAAGAAGAGCCGGGGAGCTACAGCATCTCCATAGGTGGCTTGACTGGCGAATTTACCGTCACTGCGTCATGGCTCAGCCGATACTGGTGGACGATATTGCTCATCGCAGTTGCCGGGTTTCTGGTCTATTTCCTGGTGTTCCGAAGGAAGCGTGCCCGCCCTGCAGTGGCTGAATGAGGTCTGAAGCAGCCTGAGAGACATCACACGAAAGTCCACTTTGTGTAGTAACAGCGGGGGTGGCTCTTGGTTAGATTCTACCAAAATCTTCTTTTCGTATACCCAGGTCCCGCAGAATTCGTCAGATAGTCCCCGGTCTTAAATCCTTACTACCCCAGTTGGGAATAGTAGTCCTGGCTCCTGTTTTTGAATGTATCCAGATTTCGTGGCTGCCCTTGGCATAGCGGTCGAGCTCACAATCTAATTTTTGAAGCTTGCGAGTTAATTCGCGGTAATTCACAAATAGACCGTAACCTCGGTTGTCGCCTTTGCCCCCACCAGTTCATACGCCGATTCTTCTACGGCCTTGGGCAAAGCGTGCCCATGCTTTTGGTAGGAGAGAATAAATTCGCTGGCGACGCTCTGAAGATTATTCAAGGCTTCGCTTGCCGTATCACCCCAGGCGCGGCATCCCGGCAATATAGGCACCTCCGCCATATATTTGAATTCGGTGTCCTCACCTGGTTGATACAATGTTACCGGCAGTCTATATTGCTTCATTAGCTCAGCCCCTCAGGTTGGAGATTTTTACCCCCTGGTTGCTGTCAACCACCCATACCTCGGTCAATCACCACTATAACAAGTCCGAGACGCCTCGTCAATTCCTTGACGACCAGCCAGTTTGTCTGCCCGTGCACACTAGCTTGTTTTGTGCAAGGGCGAATCTAAAACCAAAGCCGCAGGTGGGCCTGTTGACCGCCTGGGGGTGGGGCGGTAGAATCCACTGAAAGGGGGCGAGCGGTCTTCGTCTTTTCTCTAGCGTTGCACCTGAGCGGGCGCTACTAATTTAAAGGAGGTGAAAATGAGACAAAAAAAGGCGACTGATTATCACAATTCTCCTACCTTCCAACAGCTTTGGGACGCCCTTGGCTCAAAGCTAATTGAGATTTTACAAGGGAGATATACTTTTAGGGTGTCGTAGGTTCGAGTGCCACACGGCCTACTGGAAAATTTAAGGGCAAAAAAGAGCTCCATTAAATAAGGCGGGCGCTGAGGTCGCCGCTCATTCCCTCCAGCACCGCCGGAAGAAAGCTGGTAGCGCATACCGGATTTGAACCGGTGATCTCCTCCTTGAGAGGGAGGTGTC
>CAZHRL010000033.1:0-8246 GCA_964534815.1 uncultured Dehalococcoidales bacterium
CGAAAAAGATGGCAAAAGCCCGCTTTGATGAGACTGTGGAGCTTCACCTGCGCATGGGCGTTGACCCTCGCGACGCCAACCAGCAGGTGCGTGGTGTGGCTCTTCTGCCTTACGGACTGGGCAAGAAGGTGCGTGTCCTGGTATTTGCTCAGGGTGAGGCCGTCAAAGTTGCTGAGTCAGCCGGTGCCGATTACGTCGGTGGCGATGACTTGATTAAGAAGATTGAGGAGGGCTGGCTGGACTTTGATACCACTGTAGCCACTCCGGATATGATGGGCAGAGTGGGTAAGCTGGGTAAAATCCTCGGCAGGAAGGGCTTGATGCCCAATCCTAAATCTGGAACCGTGGTCGCTGGCGCTGACCTGCCCCGGGTCATTAACGATGCCCGCAAGGGTCGGGTGGAGTTTAAACTGGATAGAACGGCTATCATCCATGTGCCCATTGGGAAGGTCAGCTTTGAAGAAGATAAGCTGCTGGGTAACCTGACGGCGGTAATTGAGGCAGTAGTCAAAGCTAAACCCAGTGGTGCCAAGGGGCAGTATGTGAAAACCGCCTATCTCACCACGACCATGGGCCCCGGAATAAACCTCGACCTCAAGGAAGCTCTCTCTTTAAGCGCCGCCTAAAACCGGGTCGCCTGGGTGAAAGTCTCAATTTGTCTCACGGTAAGGAGGAGAAATGGTAGGAATCGTATCATATGGTGCGCATATACCGTACTATCGGCTGAGCCGGGCGGAAATTGCTAGAGCCTGGGGCACGGCGCCACAGCCGGGCGAAAAAGCCGTGGCTAACTATGATGAAGATAGCATTACTATGTCTGTGGCAGCGGCCATGGATTGCACCACGGACATTAACGAACAGAGCATCGATGGTCTATTCTTTGCCTCGACTACTTCACCCTACCTGGAAAAGCTAGCGGCAACTATCGTCGCTACCGCCATCGACCTGCGGCGGGATATACTCGTGGCTGATTTCGCCAGCTCGCTGAGGAGCGGTACCATGGCGCTCAGGGCGGCTCTGGATGCGGTCAAGGCTGGCTCTGCCAATAGTGTTCTGGTCTGCGCTGCCGATACCCGCCTGGGATATCCCAACGGAGACGCCGAGATGTCCTTTGGCGATGGCGCCGGCGCTCTCCTTATCGGCAGCGACAAAGTAGCTGTTGAGATTGAAAATGCCTATAGCCTAGCCGACGAAATCATTGATGTCTGGCGGACACCCGACGATGTATTTGTGCGTTCCTGGGAAGACCGTTTCGTGCGCGAGAGAGGCCACGGCAGGGTAGTCCCGGAAGCGCTGGGAGCTGCCTTGAAGAAATTTAACCTGACCGCAAAGGACTTCACCAGGCTGGTTTGCTATGCCGCCAATCCTAGATTGCTTGAGCCAATCGCTAGGAGCTTTGGCTTCGATGCTAAGACCCAGGTACAGAATACCCTCTTCGATAGCGTGGGTAATACCGGCTCAGCCCAGGCATTTATAACACTGGTGGCGGCTCTGGAAGAAGCCAAGCCGGGAGACCGGATTCTTTTTGCCAACTACAGCAACGGGTGTGATGTTTTCGCTCTGAAGGTAACCACGGAGATAGAGAACATTAGGAACCGGCGCGGAGTAAAGCGTAATCTGGCAGCGAAAAGAATGCTCAATACCTACCAGAAGTTTATCGTCTGGCGTGGCTTGGTTGACACTCAGCCGCCGGCACGCCCTGAGCCTATCTCTCCTTCCGCCCCTGCCCTGTGGCGGGATAACAAGGGCGGGCTGGCTCTCTATGGCGCAAAGTGCAAAAACTGCGGGTTCGTGGTTTATCCCGCTCAGCGTATCTGCCTCAACTGCCAGGCTAAGGATATGGGTGAGCCGTATCGCTTTGCCCGCTTGACCGGCACCGTTACCACTTTTAGCCACGATAATCTCGCGGCAAGCATTGACCCGCCCACCACTATCTGCGCTGTGGATTTCCCTGAGGGTGGACGGATTATGTGTGATATGACCGACCGCGACCCGAGTGAGGTTAAAGTGGGCATGCCAGTAGAGATGGTCTTCAGGAAGATTGGCACTAGCGGTAATATCCATAACTACTGGTGGAAGTGCCGTCCGTTGAGGTAGATTTTTCCCAGAGAGAAGGAGGCAAGGAAATGGGGAGCATTAAGAATAAGGTTGCCATTATCGGCATGGGTTGCACCAAGTTCGGTGAGCTCTGGGATAAAAGCCTGAACGATTTGATTATTGAAGCCGCCTATGAAGCCTACCAGGATGCCGGAATAGACCCCAAAGACATCCAGGCAGCCTGGTTTGGCACTGACTCTTCAGCCTGGAGTGGCTATGCCCTGGCTGCTCCCCTGAAGTTGAACTTCAAGCCCGTTACCAGGGTACAGAACGAATGCGCTACCGGTTCGGATGCTTTCCGCAATGCCTGCTACGGCGTGGCGTCCGGAGTTTATGATATTGTCCTGGCTCTGGGTGCCGAAAAATTTAAGGATACTGGATACAGCGGTCTGCCTGATGCCCCGGTAACTACGGGAAAAGGCGTGCATACCTCTACAGAGAGCACCTATCGTAACGCCACCTTCACGGCGCCGGGCAATTTTGCCATGATGGCAACCAGATATTTTGCCAAATACGGCTTAGCTCCAGATGAAGGTAAGAGGCTCCTCGCTGAGATTCAGGTGAAGAACCATTACAATGGCTCCCTTCACCCTAAGGCACACTTCCAGCGTGAGATTACCATTGACCAGGTAATGAATGCGCCCATAATCGCCTGGCCTCTCGGACTTTATGACTGCTGCGGTGTGAGCGATGGCGCTGCCGCTGCCATTATCTGCCGTGCCGACTGGGCGAAGAAGTTCAGACCTGACCCCGTCTATGTGAAAGCATTACAACTCTCTGTGGCTCGTGATGGCATGATTAACCCCAACTTTGACTTTGCTCATGTGGAAGAGACCTACCGCGCCGGGCAGGCAGCCTACGAAGAGGCAGGACTCAAGAACCCGCGTGAAGAGATAAGCATGGCTGAGGTTCACGACTGCTTCTCCATCACCGAGTTGGTTATTATGGAAGACCTGGGATTCAGTCCCAGGGGCAAAGCCTCGGAAGATGTCAGAGCGGGCAGATTTAATCTTCATGGCGAGCAGCCCATCAACACCGATGGCGGTCTGAAATGCTTCGGGCATCCTCTGGGTGCCAGCGGCATCCGGATGCTCTACGAAGAGTATAAGCAATTGCAGGGTAAAGCCGATACTTTGCTGAACCCGGGCAAGCCGTCTCGCCAGGTAAAAAATCCGAGGCTGAGTCTGACCCACAACCTCGGCGGCATTCCTCCGGCTGCCAATATCAGTGTCATTATTGTTGGCAACGAAACTTAACAATGTCGGGTGTTGGTGTGAGGGGGAACTCTGGTGAATACATTTGACGAGTTCGTGAAAAGTTCGGATACCCTTCGGGTATACGATGGGGATAGACTCTTGTTCACGTCCAATAAAGACGGTCTGAAACCGATGCTGGAGTACATTAATAAGAAGCTTCCTCACCGGGAAAAGGTGAAAATGTTCGATAAGATTGTGGGCAATGCGGCGGCCCTGCTCGCTGTTATCGCTGACTGCCAGGAACTTTACAGCCCTTTGGGCAGCGAACTTGCAATCAAGACACTGAACAGCTATAGTATTAAATACCACTTCACCAGAGTGGTGCCGAAAATTCAGGCTCGCGATGAGAAAAGCCTTTGCCCTATGGAACAGTTGTCACTGGATAAAAGTCCAGAGAAGTTCTACGAGGTATTAAAGCAGAGAAGTAATTAAAATTTCATACTCTTCCGAAGATAGTAGGTGCCGCTGAGGCTTAATGCGTGCCTGCCGAGGAGCAAGAGCTTAAAAGATAAGCTAATGAAAGTCCTTGTGTTGTGGCACGAGGACTTCTTTTTTGAGTAATCATACGGCGAATTCAGGAGGCGAATATGGCTAAAGAAAAAAAGGCGCAGGCTATTGAGGAACTGCAGCAGACCTTTTCTAAGTGCAGTGTTGGTATTTTGACCGATTTTAAAGGTTTGACCGCTCTGAATATGACCAACCTGCGCCGCCTGCTCAGGAAGTCGGGCATTCAGTATAAGGTGGTGAAGAATACCCTGGCTCGTTTTGCTGCGGAAAGAGCCGGCAAGAGTAAGCTGTCCCGCTTCTTTGAAGGACCCATCGCCATTGCTTTTGGTTTCGGTGATGTGGTTGAGCCAGCCAAGGTCTTGTCCGACTTTATCGGCAGTTCGAAGGTAAGCCTGAGCATTAAAGGCGGTTTTCTGGGCGACCAGGTGCTTACTGCCATAGAGGTGGCTGAGCTGGCTAGATTGCCTTCAAGAGAGGTATTAATCGCCAGAGTTCTCGGTGGGATGCAGAGTCCCATTGTGGGTCTGGTTAGTTGCCTTGCCGCTCCGCTCCGCGGCGTGATGGGAGTGCTGCAGGCGAGAGCAAAACAACTGGAGGGGAAATAACATGACAGAAGAAGCAAAAGAAACGAAGGTAGAGGCTGAGCAACCGTCTCAGCCTGTAGCGGAAAAGAAGGAGGGAAAGAAAGTGACCATTGATGAGATTATGGCAGCCATTAAAGGTATGACGGTGCTGGAGCTGTCACAACTGGTGAAGACTCTGGAGAAGGAGTTCGGCGTTAGCGCTGCTGCTCCGGTCGTAGCCGCGGCTGCTCCAGCGGCTGGTGCTGCCGCTCCCGCTGCTGAAGAGCAGACCGAGTTCACTGTAATTCTCAAGGAATTTGGCGCCAACAAGATTAACGTCATCAAGGTGGTGCGCGAGCTGACCGGTCTCGGTCTCAAGGAATCCAAGGACCTGGTAGAAGGCGCCCCCAGGCCGGTAAAAGAAGGGGTCAACAAGGACGAAGCCGCTTCCATGAAGCAGAAGCTGGAAGCCGCCGGCGCCACCGCTGAAGTTAAGTAAAAGCAGCTATTTGGAGCGCAGATTCTGCGCGACTTTGGTTATTGATACAGGGCGTCTAAGAGGGACGTTAGTCCCTCTTAGAATTTCCCCTACGAAGCAGGGGTTGTAAGAAGGGGGCGCAGCCCCCTTATAGAATATTTATTCCCCCCTTCCCAATGGGAAGGGGGTCAGGGGGATGGGGTTCATCCGGGTTTGGCTCAACAAAAGCGATAAACCTTAAAAATACCCTCTAGACATTTGTGCTATAATTAGACGGATTAAGCTCCTGCAGGCGAGGAGTGAAAGATGCCGCAGGTGGATTGGAATATAGTGCTGGGGATGGGTGGATTCTTCATCATCCTGGGCATTGCTTTGCTTGCTGGAGGCAGGCGGGAAGAAAAGAGCTATTACAACTCTCTGGTTGACCGCCCGGACGTGAGGGAATATATTGAGCACACGCCGGCGCATCCCGAACCGATAGCTTTGAAGATTGGCGGGCGAATATCCATCGCCGTGGGGCTGGTGCTGCTCGCCCTCGGCGGCGGCTTTAAGCTCTGGGGTTAAGGCTAGTTCCCACTGTCATTGCGAACGCAGCGAAGCAATCTCATTCCATTCCTCAACTCTGTCATTCTTCGTCCTTCTTCGGAAGGACGAAGAATCTCCCTCGCTATCATTCCCCTGTCATTCCAGCGAAAGCTGGAATCCAGAGGACTTATGGATTCTCGGGTCAAGCCCGAGAATGACAACAGGATTACAGCCTCAGCTGTTTTCCCTCTTTTTTGCTTATCTTGGGCGCTTTAGCAAAGGTAACACTGGTCTGCGTCTGCGGTGGCATCTCCACTGTTTTCCCCTGCAAAAGCTCCTCTATCGTCAGTATCTGTATCTTCGGGTAATCTTTATTCCAGATAGGCGAATGGTAGTAGCCAGCTTCTACTGACTCGACCTTCATTGGTGCCGTGGGTGGCTCAAGGGTGATGAGCACGCCGATGGCATCGTCAGCCGCTACTGATTTAAGTTCTCTCACGGCATTGACGCCCACATGCCCGCTCTTTACCTGCACCACCACCCGCTGGGGCTTGCCGTTAGGCTCATCGATGAAATGGATAACGCCGTCAATGCCCTTATCCGCTCCCTTCCTTTTCTCGCCGAGCGGTCTGGCACCAATCAAGCCCAGCGCCCACCACTGGAACTGATACCTGTCCTGCTGAGCCAGCGCCTTAGCGCCAGCTAAGTCTTTAGGCTCGCCGATAACCTCAAACTGGATGCCGGGGAAGCTGTCTCTCAGCCTGTTGCGCATCAGGTTGATGGCTAAATGGGTTATGTCTATGCCAATCCACTTGCGGTTGAGCTTCTGCGCCGCCACCACCGCCGTGCCGCAGCCGCAGAACGGGTCTAACACCACATCCCCTTCATTGGAGCTGGCTTTGATGATGCGCTCCAGAAGAGCAAGGGGTTTTTGAGTGTCGTAGCCGAGGCGTTCTTTGGCTTGGGAGTTTATGGGTGGAATGTCATCCCATAATGCTTGAAGCACCACACCTTGCATTTCATCGAGATAGCGCTTAATCCGAATTCCCCCCGCCTTTGTGAAGTGTAGTTTTCCTTCAGCATCCAATTGTTGCATAGTCTCCAGTGGGCATCTCCAAAGAGACTTGACGCCTTTATATTCATATTCATAGCCGCCGCCTGACAATCCTTTTGCGGTAAGGTCGTAATCACTCCACATTCTTCCATCAGGATCTTGATGGCGGAATCGAGCTGTATATTCTTCGCCGTGCGGGATATAAATTTCGTTCCATTTCCACGTATTGGTTTTGGTGTAAAATAGTATTCGGTCGGAATTGGAGCCATATCGTCCTGGGTCGTTGTGGGCACTTGTTCGTTTCCATGCAATCTCGTTCCTGAAGTTAGCCGGACCAAAAATCTGGTCCAGCACCAGCTTCAGGTAGTGGCTGGCAGTGGGGTCGC
The DNA here is from genome assembly GCA_964534815.1 of uncultured Dehalococcoidales bacterium. GTDB lineage: Bacteria > Chloroflexota > Dehalococcoidia > Dehalococcoidales > CAZHRL01 > CAZHRL01. Next base: position 6,867 of record CAZHRL010000033.1, read on the forward strand.
AGTGTAAATATAGGGAGCCGGTGGGCTTGAGGACTCGGTGAAGCTCCACCAGGCGGATGGTCATCATTACCAGGTATGCCATCACATCGTTACCACCGATGGCATCGTAGAGTGCGCGAATCAATCTGCCTACCTTTTCTGGTGCGTCCATTTCAATGTCTCGGAGGGTGTTCGCTGCCGACTGCGTCCAGTGCCAGGTATCGGCAAAGGCTTTTATCTGCGCTTCGGACTCCACCCCGCCGTTCTCCTTGAGCAGGATGTTATAGTCTTTCTTGCTGTTAAACGGCGGGTCAAGGTAAATCAGGTCAATGGAGTTCCCCGGTATATACTTGCGCAGTATCTCCAGGTTATCCCCAAAGTAGAGCACATTGGTCTTTAGCTCGCTCATAGCCCTATCCCCTTTATCCCCTTCCCCTCAGGGGAAGGGGAGTTTTTAGTGAGAAGGGGACGAAGAAGTCCCCTTCTCACAACCCCTGGTTCGCTGCTTCCATCTCCTCTATCTTTCTCTTTGTGCCTTCGTCAAAGTTAGCGTGGCTAGTTTAAGCTCCGAAGAACCCTCTATCATAAATTGGTGAGAAATCAGGCTTATCTTTCTTCATCGTTTCTATAGCTCTGATTAGAGTCTCTTTTGCTGGAGATGCTGGGTTTCGGCTAAGGTCAGTCATGCGCATGCTATTGTAATATAGCCGAAAATAGTTTTGGTCAGAGCCTTTGAAGCTACGGGGAATGTGTTTTAACTCCTCGTTAATCTTTTTCCTCATTTCCTCTCTTTTCATTGCTGTCCTCTCCTAATTTTACTTACTTAAAATATCGTTCTTAGTCGATACGGCTGCTTCCATCTCCTTCGCCTCGCTTAAAGTGAGCTAATTATATACCGTTCGGTGTTAACTTAAAATAGTCCTCTTACTGAGAAGAGCTTGAATTAATAAAGTGCCACGGACTTTGCCCGTGGGTATCTATACTCTTCCACACAAAGTAGGGGTTGTAAGCAGGGAACCAGTCCTTATAAACTGTCCCCCTAAAACGGGGGTTGTCAGAAGGGGGCTGGGGTTGGCTCTAGACTCTAGACTAGAGACTCCAGACTCTTTCTAAATACCCAGTTCCTCTCCTACCACCACCACGTTTATTCGCCCCTTTTCTGAGTGCATGGCACCATCGATGATGGTGGTATAGTGACAGATTCTCATGTCATGATTGCAGTCAACGCATCTGCCCGTCTTGACGCAGGGCAGATCGCCATACTCGGAGAGGCGCAGCGTGGTAAAGTGCCTTCTGGCGTTAATCGGGGCGGCGTACTGGCTTATCCGCTCGAAGGCTTCATCTAAGTCTTTTACAATCTTGTTGACGCCGACGACGACGATGACCTTCTTCGGTCCGAAA
>CAZHRL010000034.1:0-8157 GCA_964534815.1 uncultured Dehalococcoidales bacterium
CGGCGACCACAGTCGCGAGGGCTTACCCTGCTTCTCGCAGGCAGCACGAAATCGAGCGTAGTCCTCGACTGCAGGGTTGCGCGCAATAAACCGAGACAAGTCTTTAAGCCTTTGCGATGGCTCAGAGTAGAAACAACGGCTCAGTTCCTCTAAGACCTGACGCTTCAATGCCATCTGCCGCCGGTAGTCCACCAGAGGCAGGCTGCATAAAGCGGCAATCTCCTCCTGAAATGATGCCGAGGACAGGAGAGCCTGTGCTGAAGGGCATTGGGGCAGTTCAGGAACTCTGGCTACGTCAAGATAAAACTCGTTCCAGAAGAGACGACTCACCGGAAGGTAGGGACTGGGCTCGAAGATTTTGTCCAGAAAGCTGACTAATAGAGGCAAAGTGCCGAGCACCTGTCCCCCCATTCCCGCAACCCACTCTGCCAGAGTCAAAAGGTCGGAAAAATCGCCGCCTCCCCAGCTATGCCGACTGTGCAAAGCATACAGGGGAAGGAAGACCCCCCACATTCGCTCCTCGGGAGCAGCATAAGCCTGGGAAGGCGCTGAGATAATGAGAGTCTCTTCCGACTTCCCCTTCACCTCCAGAGTGAACCGATGGTAACCCGGGGGAAGCTTCGCCGATAAAGGGAGTCGTTTAACCAGATATTGCTTCCCTTCAATCTCCACTGGGGCGGGCAGGGGCAAATCAGCTCCACTCCACTTCCAGTCCCGCTCTTCGCCACTTTCCAGTCTCAAATGACCGAAAAGAGCAGCAGCGGATTCGGAGGGAAGTCGCACCTCCAGCCAGGGCAATTCGCCCTCCCAGGCTACAACTACCGGCTCAAGACGCCTCTGCCACAATGCCTGCTGGTGCTCTCGCCAGGCAGAGGGAACATCCTGAAGATTTGCTACTGGGGCTCCCAGCGCGCGGAGCACTGCTAACAGAGATTCCACAGATGCCCCACGCCTTCGGTGGGAAACATCATAATATGCCGTCTGCACACCATAGACGCAGGCTAGCTGATAAAGAAGTCGGAGACCAGAGCGTGAGTCCATTCCTTCGCCTTCAACAAAGTGGGAGATGCCTGGCTACTATTTTTTCACGGACTGAGCAATGGGAAGGTACATCCGCTGGACATATTCCTTCATCATCCGTCGGGCACAAAAGGCGGGTAGAATAGAAGCAATGGCTTCTTTAACGAGTCGTACCCAGCCATGGGGCACACCCTCACGGTCGCGTTCGTAAAATAGGGGGACTATCTTCTCTTCCAGCAGGCTATAGATTGACTCTGCGTCCGCCTTATCCTCATCCGCAGGGGCAAAAGTGCCGGGTCCCTCACCGATTGCCCAACCGTTAGCGTTGTTGTAGCCCTCGTGCCACCAGCCGTCGCGAACGCTGAAATGCAGACAACCATTGATAGAAGCCTTCATACCGCTGGTGCCGCAGGCTTCCTGGAGACGGCGCGGCGTGTTCAACCACACGTCAACCCCCTGAGCCAGGTAGCGCGCCATATGCATATCATAGTCCTCGACAAAACAAATCCGACCCTGAAAAGCGCGGTCTTTAGCCAGGTTATAGACCTGCTGCATAAGATACTTGGAAGCGAAGTCGGCGGGATGCGACTTGCCGGCAAAAATTATCTGGATGGGCCGCCACTCGTCCCTGACGATACGCTTCAAGCGCTCAACGTCACGGAAGATTAAAGCCGGTCTTTTATATTCAGTGAAGCGCCGAACAAAAGCTATCGTCAGCACATCCGGGTCAAGCAAAGCCCCGGCGGCTATCACCTGCTCGGCGGCGACGCCACCATCAGCCCATTGCTTCTGAGCACGGTCAAGAATGAAGCGCACCAGCTTGCGCCTAAGAATCTGCCGCATCACCCCCACCTCATCATCAGGTATTTCCATAATACGCCGCCATAGTTCCGCATCGTCCTGTCTCTTCAACAAATCCTTGCCCAGATACATCTCCAGCAGAAGGAATAATTCTGGTGCAATCCAGGTAGGCACATGAACCCCGTTAGTAACATGTATTATAGGTATTTCCTCTTCCTTAACTCCGGGCCAGAGTCCACTCCACATTTTCTGCGCCACCTTGCCGTGAAGCTGGCTTACCGCATTCCGTTGCCCGGACATCTTCAAAGCCAGAATAGTCATATTAAACTCAGGACTTCCTGAACCACTATATTGCCCCAACTCCAGAAATTTCTGCTTATCAATGCCGAGCAAGCCCCAGTAGTTATGGAAATACTTCTCAACGAGGGAAACATCAAAGACATCATGTCCAGCGGGAATAGGGGTATGCGTGGTGAAAACTGTGGCTGCCTGCACTCTCTGCACCGCTTCTGGAAAAGAAATGCCCCGTGCCACTTCCTCTCTGAGACGCTCCAGCGTCATAAAAGCAGTGTGCCCCTCATTGGCATGCCAGACAGATGGCTCAATGCCAAGCGCCCGCAGGACCCTCACGCCACCAATCCCCAGTATAATCTCCTGCTGAATACGCTGTTCCCGGTCAGCAATATACAAACGGCTCGATAGCTCTCTGTCCTGCTGAGCATTCTCCTCAACGTTGGTATCCATCAGATAGAGATTGATGCGTCCCAAACGCACCTGCCACACACCAACGTGTATCGTCTTATTGCCCAGCTGAACCTGCACCAAGGGTCCACATCCCTCAGGCCAAACGCAGGGGTCAATCGGTGCCTCATTGAAACCTATCTGTTTATAGATTTCCTCCTGCCAGCCTTCAGGGGAGATACGCTGCTGAAAATAACCCTGCGGGTACATAAAGCCAACGGCGACCATGGGTAGCCCCAGGTCAGAGGCTTCCTTGCACAGGTCGCCAGCCAGGACTCCCAGACCCCCGGCGTAGATAGGCAAGGAATTATGCAGGGCAAACTCCGCCGAGAAGTAAGCCACGGGTCCAGAGAGGACATTCGAGTAGTTGCTGGCAAACCAGGTGTTATGGTCTTTCATCTCAGCGTCAAAAGCCGCCATTATGGAATCGTACCGGGCGAGAAAAGAGGGGTCGTTGGCAGCCATCTGCAACTTATTGGGATGAATTTTCAGTAGCTGCTTGACGGGATTATGACCACTCGAGCGCCACAGGGGATAGTCCAAAGAACGGAACAGGGTACGGGCATCGGCATGCCAGCTCCACCAAAGGTTATTGGCAAGCTCATCTAATCTGGCAATACGCTCTGGCAGCTTTACTCCTAATACCGTGCTTTCTAACCTCTCAGCTAAATCCTGATAGTTAATTCCATATCATACATAGCAGCCGCAAAAAAGTCTAGGTCAGATTCGGCTTTACTGCAAAGTGGTTGGTAGTAGATTTCAAATATTTAGAGGAGGATAACGATGTTGGAGGCAATAATAACCCCACACAATATTTTGATTGTGATGTTTGTGGAAAACCTGATTTTAGCCGTAATTGTGGCTGGAATTCTAGGGCGTAGGCTACGCTCAGCGACCTCTAAAAAGAAACACTAATGCCAAGATGATAATTATCAAGCATAGTATGAAAGCCCAAAACGGCCAATGTAATAAGTAAACTAATAGTGCTAGTAGGACAGCCAAAATGCCTAGAATAATCCAAAACGCACCACTACCCATTATGTTATACCTCCTTTTTATTGGGTATTGTGCAGTGTGCTATAATCCTATTAGGTCATATAAATCACCTCCAAAACTGGAGCAGGGGCGACTTGAACGCCCACGGCAGTTAGCCAGCGGTTGCCAAGACCGCTATGTCTGCCAATTCCATCACTGCTCCGATAGTACGGTAGAGGGGACGGGAAAGATTCAAGACAGACTCCCCTCTACTGACCTCTATGTTTTACCCTACACTATTTTGCAGGGTTTGTCAATAGGCGTTTATGGGTTGTTTTGTATCCGATTAGCTATATTATTTATGGGACAATATGGTATAATGTGGTAAATAGTGATAAAAGGGGGGACAAAGTTATGCCGATATGTCCTTCTTGTCTTAGTAAAAAAATGAAACGATATGATACTTACAAATACAAAGGGGAAAGCCATCCAAGATGGCAATGTGGAAGCTGTGGTTTAACCACAGCTTATCCTTTATTTAGAATGCCGTCAAAACGCAGAACAATTAGACGAAAGTGAATCTCAAACGTCATTGGTAATGGCAAGGCGGTAATCATGTTACCAACCACTTTGGAGAAGAACCTCAGATTCAAAGCAGGACTATTCCGCTTTAATGCCAAACAAACGATAAGCATTTTGCGTTGTCTCCAGAGCAATTGCTTCCTGAGGCATTCCTTTAATCTCAGCGAGCGCTGCCACTGTGAGCAGCAATAACTGCTGGCTACACCAAAGCACTCGAGAGGCTGCCCGAGAGTAAATAGAGAGCAGCCTCTCACTAACCTAGATTTCTTTCGAAGCTTACACGTAACCAGCGAACTGATGGCGCACCACGGCGCTGTGTGCCCACTTCGTCAATGTGGTGAAATCGAAAACAGGACGCCTGACTGCCTTCTGTATTGCCCAGGCATAGGGCGGTAACTCGGTGCACTCCAGCAGGATGGCACCCACCTCCGGGTTCTTCTTCACCAAGTCTGTGGCTAACCCCACCAGCTCTTTCTCAAAGATAATGTTGTTGATATGCCCCACCTCCGCCAGAACGTTGTGCATCTGAGTGGTATTCTCCGCACCGACGATGATAATTCGGGACATATCGTCTACCCCGCAGTTCTTCAGGGCAGGAGCACCCGATAAAGCTTTGCCGCTGGCGCAGATGATGCCTACCTTCTGATTCGGCTTGATGGCTCGCAGCATGACCGGTACCTGCATCAGGCTGGAAAGGAAAGCGGGAATGTTGATGGCGGCAGCAACCTCCGGCTGGTAGTTAGCGAGGTAGCCGCAGTTCCCGACCACAGCACGGCAACCCTGCTTTTCCAGTTGCTTGGCGGCTTTAATTGCCCACTCCAGCACCTTGGGGTGGGGCTTGGAGGAGACCACCATATCGGTAGTAGCCACCCCTTCCATCTGCTGCCACATTACCGGAAAAGGAAAGGTGGTGCCATTGCCCATGTTCCCCGGCACCATCGGCACACGGACGGGACCCATCTGGATAACTCCAACGGCAACCCCGCCGACCGTTCGACCTTCTTCCCAGTAAACCTCTTCATTGTCGTAACCAGTGGTGTAAGTGTACATCAGAGATACCTCCTTCTTTAACCCTTTCGGCAGTAACAGTAATACAACTATTTATTCCCTGTCAAGGGTTAGCTCAAAAACTTCCAGCCACTTGAACCTGTCTTGGAATAAAGATAGACAAAAATTTTCAAACGGAACTTGGATATAGTAAAATACTCAACACGATGGACAGGGAATTTCGTCGTTTGCCCAGTGTCGATAAAGTGCTCTCCGACGAACGGCTCAAGCAGTTTGAAGGAGCCTATCCGCACACTCTGCTGGCAAATCTGGTCAGGCAGCAACTGGAAAGGGAACGACTTTCCATTGCGGCGGGCAATCCCTGCCCGTCCCTTGACGAGATTATAGAATCCGTATCCGAGCGTGTCTGTGCTCTGGAAAACCCCACCCTCCGCCCCGTGATTAATGCCACCGGGGTGTTGCTCCACACCAACCTGGGGCGAGCACCACTCAGCCAAGAAGCAATCGCTGCCATGAATGCGGTGGCTAAAGGCTACTGCAACCTGGAGTTTGACCTCGAGAGTGGTAAGAGGGGCTCGCGTGACGTCCACATCGAATCACTGTTATGTCAGCTAACCGGGGCGGAGGCAGCGCTGGTGGTCAACAACAACGCCTCCGGGGTTCTGCTTGGACTGACGGCTCTAGCCAGGAAAAAGGAGGTAATCGTTTCTCGCGGGCAGGCAGTAGAGATTGGCGGCGGCTTTCGCATTCCAGACGTGATGCGCCAGAGCGGCGCCAAGCTGATTGAAGTCGGCACCACCAACTGCACTTATATTGGCGACTACCGCGAAGCAATCAACCTGCGCACCGCAGCGCTGATGCGTGTCCATTCCAGCAACTTCAAAGTGGTCGGCTACACCAACGAAGTCGCACTGGAAGAACTGGTCGCTCTCGCTAACGAAAATGGACTCGTCGTCCTTGACGATTTAGGCAGCGGCTGCCTTCTGGATACGACCAGGTTCGGTCTTGCCCCTGAGCCAATGGTGCCGCAGAGCATCGCTGCTGGTGCAGGACTGGTCTTCTTCTCCGGCGATAAACTCGTAGGGGGGCCGCAGTCGGGAATCATCGTCGGTTCGAAGCTCCTTGTAGATAAGCTGAGAAGGCACCCACTGGCACGAGCCGTGCGCATCGATAAGATAAGGCTCGCTGGACTGGCTGCCACTCTCATTCACTATCTGAAAGACGAAGCGGTCACCAAGATACCAGTCTGGCGCATGATTGCCACGCCATTAGAAGAGATTGACCATCGTGCCAGACTCTGGGCGCAGGCTTTGCCTGACATAGCGCAGGTAATTGATGGTGAGAGTGTAGTCGGAGGAGGCAGCCTGCCCGGTGGCACCCTGCCCACCAAGCTTGTTGCCATCCGGGAAAAGGGCAAGAAAAAAGACCTGGATTTAGTCCAGACATTGAGCCAGAAACTGCGCTCCCAAAAGATGCCTGTCATCGGGCGCATCAACGAGGATGTTCTGCTCCTCGACCCGCGTTCCGTGCTCCCAGAAGAAGACGAGATTGTAATTCAAGCACTGCATAACCTGACTACTGGTTAAGGGTGGAGGCGATGTTTGTACTTGGTACCACCGGGCATATCGACCACGGGAAATCAACTTTGGTGCATGCTCTGACAGGAATAGACCCCGACCGACTGAAGGAAGAGAAGGAACGGGGCATGACCATCGACCTCGGTTTTGCCTGGCTCAAGCTGCCCAGTGGTCGTGAAGTAGGCATTGTCGATGTCCCCGGGCATGAGCGGTTCGTCAAGAACATGCTCGCCGGAGTCGGTGGCATTGATTTAGCCCTGCTTATCATCGCCGCCAACGAAGGAGCGATGCCGCAGACGAAAGAACACCTCGCCATCATCGACCTTCTCGAAATAAAAAGAGGCGTGGTGGCTATCACCAAAGAAGACCTCGTCGATGCCGAGTGGCTGAGCCTGGTGAAAATGGAAGTCGAGGAACTACTCAAACCCACCACCTTAGCCCAGGCACCTATCGTCGCTGTCTCATCCGTAACGAAAGAGGGCTTGCCCGAACTGATTTCAACCATCGATAATCTGCTGAGCACCACAGAGCCGAGAAAAGACCTCAGCCGGCCCAGACTGCCCATCGACCGGGTCTTCACGATAGCCGGCTCGGGCACCATTGTCACGGGAACACTCATCGATGGTTCGCTCACCGTGGGTGATGAGGTGGAGATTGTCCCTGCTGGGTTGAAGTCGAGGTTGCGCGGACTGCAGACACACAAAGCCCGCATCAATACCGCCCAGCCGGGTAGCCGAGTCGCCGCCAATCTGGTGGGCGTGACCGTCTCCCAGCTACAGCGCGGCGATGTCCTGACCAGACCCAGCTGGCTGGTGCCAACCACCCTGCTGAGCGTCAAGCTGCGTCTGCTTGCCTATCTCCATCATCCCTTAAAGCATAACGTTACGGTCAGCTTCTTCACCGGTTCCACTGAGACGCTGGCGAAGGTGCGTCTCCTCGAAGGTGAGGAGCTTAAACCGGGGGAGACCACCTGGGCTCAATTGCTGCTGGACAAGCCGGTGGCAGTGGTGAATGGCGACCACTTCATCATCCGCTCCACTACCGATACTCTGGGCGGGGGCAAGATTGTGGAGGCTCACGCCAAGCGAGTGCGCCGCCTGCGCCCCGCAGTAATCCAGAGCTTGAAAGCCAGAGAGGAAGGCACCGCAGATGAAGCTATCCTGGCGCTTCTGGAGACAAAACAGCCTATCGAGCAATCAGCCCTCATGGCGCAAAGTAACCTGCCCGCCAGCGAGGTCAACAGCGTCATCAATGAGCTCGTCCAGCAAAAAAGAATCATCCGTCTGGGAGAAGGTGAGACCTCTCTCCTGCTGACCGCCTCTGGCTGGGAGCGTCTGAAGCAGCAGGCAACAGCCACAGTGCAGGACTATCATAAAAAATTTCCTCTTCGCAGCGGTATGCCCAAGGTCGAATTGAGCAATAAGCTGAAAATGGGAAGACACTCACCACTATT
>CAZHRL010000035.1:0-7857 GCA_964534815.1 uncultured Dehalococcoidales bacterium
GTGAAGCAGCGATTTCCTGTAAAGCCCGCTCCGATTCCAGCCCCCAGTGCCAGGTATCCTCAAAAGCAGATATCTGGGCTTGTGATGGCTCGCCACCCGGTTCCTTGAACAGCACGTTGTAGGTCGCCTTGCTGTTAAATGGCGGGTCAAGGTAAATCAGGTCTATGGAATCAGCCGGAATGTACTTGCGCAGTATCTCTAAATTATCCCCGTAATATAGAATGTTCGTATCCATGCCATTCTCCCTTAGTGCTTGCCTTACCATCATTATACAACAGATTATCAAAAGGTTTTACTCGTTTGTGTTTGCTGCTTAAGCCCTTTCACCTCACCCCCTGCCCCCATCCCTTAGTTAGGGTCTTCCCTCAAATGTTATTCTGAGGAATCTTGATGAAATCGGCGTGACAAAGCAATCTCTACTTCACAGCTGTCATTCTCGGGCTTGACCCGAGAATCCACTGGATTCCAGCCGGAGTTTATCCCGTACTCCGATACGGGGCTGGAATGACCTTGGCGTCTAAGAGGGGCACCAGCCTCTCTTCTTAAACACTTCCCCGGCAGGGGTTGCCAGAAGGGGGCGCAGCTCCCCCTTAAAACTAGGGGTTGTAGGAAGGGGACGCAGTCCCCTTACAAATATTTTACCCCCTTCCCCTTCAAGGGGAAGGGGCCAGGGGATGGAGTTAAACATCACCATCACTCTATAGCAAAAACCAATCAGCTTAACATAACTCTAAAAACGAATCCACGCTCGCCCACGCTCGAATCGTTTCCCTTTAAATTTTTTTCTTATTGCCGTCTGCAGCTTGGAGCGTCAACCCCTCCTATCCACAGACCTCTCTAGAAACCTTCGTCTTCTGGTGCTAGAATGGGGGAAAGGATTCCGTATTAGTGGGAAACAAGATGCCGACTGATAATACTGCATCTGGGCACAGGAAGAGGCTGCGAGAAAGGTTCCTTAAGTCTGGGCTGGCTGGCTTCCAGGACTATGAAGTCGTGGAGTTGCTCCTGACCATGGGCACGCCACGCAGGGACTGTAAACAACAGGCGAAGGAAGCTATTAAAAGGTTCAAAACGCTAGGCGGCGTCCTCGAAGCCTCTCCCGAGGAACTGTGGCAGATAAAGGGCATCGGTCCCCACAATACCGCTTACCTCAAGCTGGTGCACGAAGTCGCTCGCAGATTCCTCAAGGAAAAAATCATCGATAAGCCCGTCTATAAATCAGCTCAGGAGATTTTCGATTACCTCTATCACTCCCTGCGCGACCTCAAGAAAGAGGTCTTCAAGGTCATCTACCTCAACAGCCAAAACCAGATTATCGAGACTGTCGACCTCTTTAAAGGCACAGTAAACAGCAGCGCCATACCCCGCCGTGAGGTTATCGAAAGCACCATCAAATATGGTGCCGCCTCCCTCATTTTCGTTCATAATCATCCTTCAGGCAATCCTCAACCCAGCCCCAGTGATAAGGAGCTGACCCGAGACTTGGTCTACGCTGGCTGCGTTATGCAGATTAAGGTTCTGGACCACATCATCATCGGCAACAATTGCTACTACAGCTTTGCCAGCGAGGGGCTGATTGATGAATATGAACTCGACTTCATCAATCTGAGAGCAAGAGGCACTTCTGAGGTAAAGCGAAGGCTATACAAAGAAAAGCTGTTTAGCCCTACGCCTCCCTGGGCGGAGAGAAAGGCAGGCGATTGACCTAACTTTTTTCTCGCCTTTTCGTTATGAAATATGGAGCAATTAAAAGAGAAGGAGTCTATCAGTGAAGAAGTTCTGGCTGCTGATTACGATGGTGGTGGTTGTCCTATCTCTGGTCACGGGATGCACGGCTGGCGGCGAGATTAAAGCCTATACCGACTCCGGGCGAGAGTTAAGTGTCAAAGTCAATCAGGAGTTCATGATTGCCCTCGGCGCCAATCCCACCACCGGCTACGACTGGGAGGCGAGTTATGATGAGTCCCTGTTGAAGCTGGTGAGAAAGCAATATGAGCCAGGCAAAGAGGCGAAAGAAGGTCTTGTTGGCGCTGGCGGTGTTGATTATTTCCGCTTCAAGGCGTTGAAGACAGGCAAAACCCAGATAACCATGGACTACAAGCGGTCGTGGGAAGGGCAAAGTATCGAACAGAAGGTATTTACCGTTAATATCGTGGAATAGGGTTAGCCTGCTTTGCCTCTGGCTTCTAAGGAGAGGAGATACTCTTTCATCCTCAGCCCACCGGTGAAGCCCCCGAGCTTACCATTGCTGGCGAGAACACGGTGGCAGGGAACGATAATGGGCAAAGGGTTTCTGGCTAAAGCCTGTCCCACCGCCCTCGCCGCCTTTGGTTTCCCTGCCTGCTCTGCCACCCAGGCGTAGCTCCTGGTTTCACTATAGGGAATGCGCTGTGTTGCTTCCCAGACCTTGCGTTGAAAGTCGCTGGCTTGGCAGAGGTCGAGCTCGTCGGTGAAATCAGTCTTGCTGCCGGCAAAGTAGTTTCTCAGCCGCTCGATTAAGTCCGTGAACAGGTGTGGCGAATGGTTCGCCCGGTTTACGTCCTCACCCAGTAGCTGCTTGGCTTGCTCAGCCGGGGGCTGGGGCAGGGTCAGACGCAATAACCCTCTTGCTGAACTCAAAACCCCTATCCAGCCAGCGGTGCAGTTGAAGATAGTATAGTTCAGGATTTCCTTTGTCATCTGTTTCTCCACGGCGCTAGAATAAATTCGACGAGGAAGAAAGCAGCGCCCGAGCCAAGGAGGAACATGAGGACTTTGCCTATATTTGAGACATAACGCATTGTTTCGGCACAGGTGATGATGAAGCCAGCAAAGCAGATGATGAAGCCAGCAAAGCAGATGATGAAGCCAGTAAAGCAGATGATGGAGAGATACAGATAGATAAATCTTCGCTTGATTAAAGTCTCGATTAGTCTTGACTTATTACCCTTTATCATGAACAGCAGAGAAAGCCTCTATTTTGGGGCTACAGGGGCTGTGGTAATAGCTTAACTGATTGGCTGGGGAAAGTAAAACCTCAGGATTTGTTCACCTGGCGGCGGTGCTGAAAATAGGAAGCAACGACGATGAGCGCTACCCCCAGCAAGATGCTCGCCACAATCTTGACCAGCTTTGGTATATCCATGCTGAGGAAGTAGGCGAGGGTGAAAATGCCGGTAACGCAGGCGACACCGTAGGCGATGACGTGTGCCTTGAATGGCTTGCCCTTTACCGCGCGATAGATGAGCCAGCCGATGAAACCCAGTGAAGCCAGTACGGCGACTGCTGTTGCCATATCTACCACCCCAGGCTTTCAAAGTATTTGCCGAGGAAGCTGAACATCCCCACTGTCAGCAACAGGGAAACCAGTTTGCCTGCCTCGGAGAGGTACTTCACATATTCTGCCGCCAGATAGCCAACGCCAGCGAGGCAGAACAGGATGCCAAAACCAAATAAGATAAATTCTAGCTTCATCTCAAACTCCTAAAGCTGCCGGGGCGCTTCCAGTTTTGGTGGAGGGTAGGGAATGGGGTTAACATACACGATTATCCTTCGCTCCATCTCGCCCATCTTGATAACTACGGAAAAATCATACCCTTGTCCCTGAGGAAGGTCGCCGGGAAGAAGTCCAGTGGTGTCCACCTCCCATTCCAGTTGTTTCCTGGCGAAACCCCCTAATGAGACTTTTTGTGAAAGCAAGTCGCTTACCTTGGTCTGGCTGCGCCAGACCGACACGGTAACATCTGCCGTGTATTCGGAAAAGCGGCGGTTGTCCACTTCATAGCGGAAGTAGATTTTCCCGCCCTGGTTCACCGAAGCTGACCAGAAAGGATTCGGCTGCATCCAGATGTCAGGCTCTATCTTTTGCTCATACTCGCCGGTGGTGAGGTAGATGGTGTCGTAGAAGCCCATATAGCCATCAAAGATGAAGATGGCGATGATGCCCAGAAAGCAGGCGAGCGTGAGATACAGGAACAGGTTTCTTCGCTTGGCTGTCATATACTTTATTCCAGCTCTGGCTCAATTAGCCCGAAGCTATCATCCCGGCGGCGGTACACCAGGTTAAGCTGTTTTGTTGCCGGATTAAGGAACAGGAAGAAGTCGTGCCCGAGGAGCAACATCTGGTCGATGGCTTCTTCCACTGACATCGGCGTGACGGCAAACCGCTTGAACTTGGAGATTCTGCCCTGAGGTTCTGCGGGCGCTTTCTGCGTTTCCCGGCTTAATTCAGTGCGGATGGAGGCGTTTTTTCCCCGGTCATAGAGCTTGCCCTTGTAGTGTTCAATCTGCCGGTCCAAAACCTCAGCAGCCCTGTCGATGGCGGTGATGAGGTTGCTGCTCCTCTCCTCGGCGCGAAGCAGGGTGCCGCTGCTGTTTATCGTTATCTGCACCACGTAGCGTTGCTGCGGAGATTTCGTCTTCTCTTCAGTAATCTCCGCGTTAGCTTCCATAATGTTGGGAAGATGGTGATTGAGCTTGCCCATCTTGCGCTCGATGCGTGCCCGCACTTCGGGCAGTACCTTCATATTCTTACCGGTTATCTGCAGTTCCATTTCCTCGCTCCTGTTATGCTATTAAATCTCTCTGGCTAGCGTCAGCCCCCATACCGAGCTGGCTCCCTTTGCCTTCAGCGCTACCGCACAGGCGTCAAGCGTGGCGCCGGAGGTGGCGACGTCGTCGATGAGCAATACCTGTCTACCCTGCAGTCTGCGGTCAAGGCAGGCAAAGGCACCAGTCACATTGTTCCGCCTTTCCTCCAGAGTGGCTGTCCTTGCCTGGGGAGGAGTCTGTTTTTCCCGGACGAGGCAGTCACTCACCACGGAGAGGTTGGTGAGCCTGCTTAGCTCTTTTGCCAGCAATTCAGACTGATTGTAGCCGCGTTCTCTCAGCCGCTTCGGGTGAAGTGGCACCGGCACCAGAACAGCCATGGGAACAGGGTTATCAGCAAAATATTCAGCGAGCAGTGCTGCCAGGGGCTCGGCTATGGCTCTCAGGTTCTGGTATTTGAGCTGGTGGACAGCCTGGCGTATCACGCCTTCGAAGCGAAATGGGGAGTGGATGCCGTCTATCGCCATCTGGCGCCCGATACAAGTAGAGCAGAGTACGCCATCGGGCTGCGGGATGCCACATTTGGGGCAGAGTGGGGGCACAATGCGAGATATCGAACTGCCACAGGCAGAGCAAATGAAGTCGCCTTCTCTGCCGCAGCCGACGCACCACTTCGGGAAAAGAAAATCGAGCACCTTCCCTCTGAGTTGAGTAACTTGAGGAAGCACCGACATGGCTCTTAAGAGCTTTCAGGCTGAACTGCTAATTAACGAGCACGGGAGTTGTGGAGAGCCCCACTCATCACTGGTTCGTTAATATAGACGTCACCATTCCTGATTTTCAGGTTGAAGCCGCAATCAGGATTGGTGCAGACCCAGGCCTTGTAATGAATCGCTGCTCCCTGACTGCCAAAATCAGACAGGGGCACCAGGTCACCGGTCTTGCATTTCTGACATTTGGGAAAACTGTTTTGTTCCACGAGGGCCACCTCCCAACCAAACTTAAATTTTTGGTAATAGTATACACCAAGCTTTGACCGTTGGCAAGGGTTTCTCGGTTAGGTCCTTCAGCAATTCACAAGACAGAAGCCCGAACCCGTCATTGCGAAGTCCTTCAGCAGAAGGACGAAGCAATCTCTGAATCAGACACAGATTATCGGTCAAGATTGCTTCGGGGCTTTGCCCTCGCCATAACGGGGCGTGACGATGTTCGATAAACCATCTCTCTCGCTCATAGTCGCGGCGGTAAAATTGACCGCATGGAGATACTTTTGCTATCATCTTATTTGAGATGGCTACTCTATGACGAGATAAGGAGCAGATTATTGGTTGAAGAGATTTTGTTGAACCTGTACCGGATTGAAGTGCCGTTGCCGCGTAACCCTTTGAAAGTGCTCAATTCCTACGTTATCAAAGACGATGGCAAGTCCTTAATTATCGACACCGGGATGAACCGGGAGGAGTGCCTGAGTGTGCTTTCATCAGGCCTGAAGGAGCTAGCTGTTGATTTAGCTCAAACAGACATTTTTGTCACTCATCTGCACGCCGACCATTACGGGCTGGTCGGGACGATTGCTACCGCTACTTCAAAAGTCTACCTTCACCGGGCGGACGCCAAGATTCTCCAGGCTGAGCCCGGCATCTGGCAGGACTATGCTCACTTTGCTTTAATCAATGGCTTCCCTGAGAGCGAACTCCAGAAGGCTATCCAGAGCCACCCGGGGGTGAAATACAGCGTGAAGGGACAGGTGAGCTTCCACAGCCTGCGTGAGGGCGATGTGATAAAAATCGGAGGTTACTCCTTTAAGTGCATTGAGACTCCGGGGCATACTCCCGGCCACCTGTGTCTCTATGAGCCTGAGAAAAAGCTCTTCATCTCCGGCGACCACATCCTCGGGGACATCACGCCCAATATCTCCCTCTTTTCTGAAGGCGAGAACCCCTTGAAGGAATACCTGCGTAGCCTCGATAAAGTCTATGACTTCGATGTTAAGCTGGTGTTGCCCGGGCACCGCACCACCTTTACCACCTTCAGGGAGAGAATTCGGGAATTAAAGCAGCATCATGAAGTGAGGGCTAACGAGGTTCTCTCCATCCTCAGAGCGGACAATCATAAAGATGCCTTCCAGATAGCCTCAAAGATGACCTGGGATATGGTGGGACCCTGGGACTTGTTCCCCGTGACGCAGAAGTGGTTTGCCACCGGAGAGGCGCTGGCTCACCTGAAATATCTTGAAGGCGAAGGCAGGGTAAAGAGGGAAAAGAGCGGGCAAAAAGTTATCTTTTCTCTGGGATAGAGCCTAGGTCTTTAGCGGCACAGATTTGAGCCTGGTATAAATGGCGCCTTGCGGGGTAAGCTGGCTCTTCATCAGGCTGACGGACTCCACCTTGAAGGCATAGGGCGGCTCAAACTTGCTTTTGGCGATAATCTCTCCGAGTGCCTGCCGTTCCTCTGGCGAAGCATATTGGCGGAGCCGAGCCAGCGTCAGATGCGGGGTGAAAGAGCGCGCCTCCCGTTCAAAGCCCAGAATCTCAAGATTAGTTTCGATATTCTGCTGGAGCGGGGCGAGTTTATCCAGTTCCCCGCCCACCCCGAGCCACACCACCTGGACTCGCCTCAAGTTGGGGAAAGCGCCCAGTTCCTTTGTTTCCAGCCTGAATGGCGGAATCCCCCGCGCAGATTCCACTATTGCTGCCGTTATTTCCTCAGTCTTCCCGGCGGGGACTTCGCCCAGGAATTTCAACGTCAGGTGAATGCCAGAGGGGTCGACCCACTTGACATCGGTCTGTCTTCTTGATTTCAACTGGTCTTCCAGTTGCTTCAGTCTCGCTTCTAATTCATCGGGTAGCTCAATGGCAATGAAGGAGCGAATTAACTCCATAGCGCAAGCCTCACTCGATTTTCAGCAGCCTCTGCGCATTGCCGCCCAGAATCAGGTCTTTTGCTGCCTGAGGTAAGTCCAAAGCCCTGATTTCATCGATTAATCTGCTCTGTGCCAGCAAAGGGTAGTCGCTGCCGAATAGAATCTTCTCCGCGCCGATAATCTGGCTGACCTGCTGATATATCTGTGGGCGGTAGAGGAAAGGCGAAGCAGCGGTATCAAAATAGACGTTCTGCAGCGCTTTTTTCACCTCGGGCATTAGGGAGTAGAAGGGCAGCCCCCCTCCCCAGTGGGCGCAGACGATGGTTAAATCGGGGAAGCTGGTGATGAAGGAGTAAAGGGTAGCGGGGGTCACTTCGCCCTTGCCCGCGTAGTTGTGCCCCACCGGCTCAGACGCGTGAGCGAGTAGGATTAGCCCGTGTTTTCTCACCACTTCCAGGATAGGCTCC
>CAZHRL010000036.1:0-7832 GCA_964534815.1 uncultured Dehalococcoidales bacterium
TCAACAAAGAATTCACACATGCGTTGTAAAGTTTGTTTCAGACAACACTAACGCTGCACGCCGCCCTCCAAACATTGAGATTATCGAGATGAATAGCGAGCGTAACCCCCTCTTCCCCGGCATAAAACAGCCGGAGCCGATTGAAGTCAACCTGTCCCGCCTCTCAGCGATGGTCAACGAGCAAAAGGCTGACGTGGGGTTGGCAACCGACGGGGATGCCGACCGCATTGGCATCATCGACGAAAAAGGCGGATTTCTGACCCAGCTTCAGGTGTTTGCCCTGCTCAGCCTCTATTTGCTAGAGACACGCGGGGAGCGCGGGGCGATAGTCAAGACCGTAACGGCAACCAGCATGCTCTACCGTCTGGGAGAACTCTTCGATGTGCCCGTCTGTGAGACGCCGGTAGGCTTCAAGTATGTCGCCCCGATAATGCTCCGGGAAAACGCGCTTATCGGCGGGGAGGAAAGCGGCGGCTACGGCTTCCGAGGGAACGCCCCAGAACGCGACGCAATACTGGCTGGGATTTACTTCCTCGACTTTATAGTACGGACGGGCAAGACGCCATCACAGCTTCTGGACGAGCTTTACAGCAAAGTGGGACCGCACTATTATCATCGCAAAGACGTAGAGTTCCCGGAGAGTGAAAGGCAGACCGTAATCAATCGCATTAAGAACAATCCACCGAAAGAGATTGACGGCGTTAAAGTAGCTAAATCCGATACCACCGATGGCTTTCGCTTCATTCTGGAGGACAACACCTGGCTGCTCATCAGGTTTTCGGGGACTGAGCCTCTGCTGCGCATTTATGTTGAAAGCGATAGTATGAAACGGGTGGAAAAGTTGCTCCAGTTTGGCAGAGAACTGTGTGGAGTATAACTCAGGGACGGTGAAAACAGTGATTAACTTAGATGACCCCTCAGTCTACAAGCAATACGACTCAGAAGGCATGGCAAACCACCTGCGCAAAATGCCACAGCTCTGCCAGCAAGCCTGGCAACTGGCGATGAAGTTCAACCTGCCCAAAGACTACGCTGAAGTGAATAAAATCGTCATTCTGGGCATGGGTGGCTCCGCCATCGGCGGCAGCTTAGTGAGCAGCCTGACAGCCGCAGAGGCAAAGCTCCCCGTAATTGTTTACCGCGATTATATCTTACCAGTCTATGTTGATAGTAAGACTCTGGTCATTGCCTCGAGTTACTCGGGAAACACGGAGGAAACGCTATCTGGCTTTGAGCAGGCGCTGGAGACAAAGGCAAAAAAGCTCGCCATTACCACCGGCGGCAAGCTAAAAACGATGGCTGAAGAAAAAGGCATCCCTATTTTCGCTATCAACTATAAAGCTCCGCCACGGGCAGCGCTAGCCTTCAGCTTCATCCCCCTCCTCTGCTTCCTCCAGAAGCTCGGCTTTGTCAGGGATAAGTCGACAGACCTTAAAGAAACGATAGTTGTATTAGAGCAGCTAGTGCAAAAAATAAATGAGAGCGTGCCTACACCTCAGAACGCCGCCAAGCAGATGGCAGGCTGGCTCTGCGGCAAAATTCCCGTGATATACGGCGCGGGCATCACCGCCGAGGTAGCTTACCGCTGGAAGACCCAGTTCAACGAGAACAGCAAAGCGTGCGCCTTCCACCAGGTCTTCCCGGAACTCAACCATAACGCCGTGGTCGGCTATCAGTTCCCGGAAGAGCTAAAAAACAAAATACAGGTGGTCATGCTGAACTCGACTTACCTCAACAAGCGCACTCAACTCCGCTACAGGATAACCGCCAAGCTCCTCGAACAGGCTAGAATCGGCTATCAGATGGTGGCTGCTAATGGCGCCAGCGCCCTGAGCCAGATGATGGGGTTGGTGCTGCTGGGCGACTACGTGAGCTATTACCTGGCAATCCTGTACCAGATTGACCCCACCCCGGTGAAGGTGATAGATTTCCTCAAGGCAGAGCTGGCTAAGGAGGAGTAATTTGCCACTTTACTATTTTGCCTACGGCAGCAATCTGAGCAAGAAGCAGATGCAGGAGCGCTGCCCGGAGAGCCGTCCTTTATTCACCGCCACGCTGCACAACTACAAGCTGATATTTGTAGGGTGGTCACGGCAGTGGCGGGGTGGGGTGGCGACCATCAGGCGAGTTACCGGGCAGAAAGTACACGGCGCTATCTATGAAGTCACGGAAGAATGCCTGAGACGCTTGGACAAATTTGAGGGCAGCGATGCCCAGCGCCTGAAAGTCCTGGTGCACGATGAAGACGGCAACGCCCGGGAAACCATCACCTATATCAAGATAGGACAGGTGGAGGAGACCAGACCTTCCGAGACTTATGCCGGCATTATCCGGCAGGGGTATAAAGACTGGGGGATTGCGTAGGCTAGCAATGACTGACCCTATCCCCTAGACAGGGGAAGGAAAAAATTTCATATAGGAGGACGGCACCCCCTCCTTGCAATCCCCTAACTTAGCGAAAAAACCACTCCCTGTTGGTAAAGCAGCTTTCCCTAAAGATATTGACAAGTATGATATAATACTCTTATACGAGTATCCTAAAAGATACTCGTTAGAGAGGTTATCATCAGAAACTTTGACCCCAATGATGAAGATTACAATCTGTGGTTGTTTATCGCCCAGGTGAGAGCCGCTATGCTGAAGGCTCGTGAGCAGGAGGTAAGTAAATATGGCATTACCGCCAGTCAGGCATCTGTGCTGTTCGTGGTCAAAGCTCTGGGCAAGTGGGCAACTCCCGCAGAGCTGAGCAGATGGCTTTTCCAGGAGTCGCAATCTATTGCCGGCATTCTAAACCGGATGGAAAAACAGGGACTTTTAAAACGGGTTAAGGATTTAGAAAAGAAAAACCAGGTGAGAGTTGTGCTTACGGAAAAAGGTCGAGAAGCTTTTGCCAATGCGTCCAAACGAGAAAGTATGCATAAGATTATGGCAGTCTTGCCGGCTGAGATGCGCCCGCAGTTCATTCAAAGCCTAACCAAAATCCTGGATGCGACCTTGAAGTATTTAGGGGAAATTCAC
Source organism: uncultured Dehalococcoidales bacterium (assembly GCA_964534815.1). Lineage (GTDB taxonomy): Bacteria > Chloroflexota > Dehalococcoidia > Dehalococcoidales > CAZHRL01 > CAZHRL01. The sequence continues at coordinate 3,019 of CAZHRL010000036.1, forward strand.
GAAATGCCTTTCCCCTACTAGCTGAATGAAACCCTGCTAGATTAAAGGAGGATAGGATGTCGGACAGAGTGGAAGCAGCGAGAAAAGCCAAGGCTAATCTCTTCGGAGCTTATACAGCGCCGGTAGAGCGCATCTGCGACCATGGCGAGGGAATCTATATCTTTGACCACAGGGGCAAGAAATATCTCGACTTTTCTGCTGTTCCAATGACCTGCTGCATCGGCTACGGGAATAAAAAAGTAGCGGAGGCAGCAGCAGAACAGATAAGAAAAATACAGTTGTGCTGGCCAACCTTCTGGATAAATGAGCGGGAGGGAGAGCTAGCTGAGCGCATTTTGAAAAGGGTACCGCAAAACCTCACCCGCATACAGTTCCTTAACAGCGGTTCGGAGGCGACGGATTCAGCCATCAAACTAACCTATCAGTATTTCCTAGAGATAGGGAAACCAGAAAAGCGCGTCATTATATCTAGGTGGCAGAGTTTTCACGGCAGCACATTGGGAGCGATGTCAGTCACCGGTTTTACCAGTCGCCGTATAAAATTTGTGCCTTATCTGACACCCTACCCCATGATAGACGCGCCACTTTGCTACCGCTGCCCTTATAGCCTGAGCTACCCCGATTGCGAGGTCAATTGTGCCAAGGCGCTGGACAGGTTAATCAAGCAAATCGGTCCTCAGTACGTGGCGGCTTTTATCTGTGAGCCTATCGGCGGTGCGGCTACGGCGGGCATGATGCCGGTGCCGGAGTACTATCCCATGGTGCGTGAGATATGCGATAAGCACGACGTGCTCCTGATTGATGATGAATGCATCTGTGTCTTCGGCAGGACAGGAAAATGGTTCGGCATCGACCACTGGAATGTCAAGCCGGATATACTCACCATGGCTAAGGGCATGACCGGTGGATATACTCCAATGGGAGCGATGGTGGTTGATGACCGTATCGCCAAAACGTTTGAGAAAACGGGCGCCCGCTGGTTTAATGTCTATTCTACGGCGGGAAATCCGGTCTCGTGTGCTATCTGTAAAGCCGTGCTGGATGTAATAGAAGAGCAAGGACTGGTGGAAAGAAACGCCAGGCTAGGTGAATACCTGCACAGGAGAGCTAATGAAAAGCTATCGCATCATCCGACTGTGGGAGACATCCGAGGTAAAGGTATGCTCATGGGCATAGAGCTGGTCAAGGATAAGGAGACCAAAGAGACATTTGACGCGGCAATTATGGCAGCGACCAAAGTGCACCGGCTGGCGATGGAGAGAGGCTGCATGGTCTACCCTTCTGCCGGTATGGAGCAGGGCGTAGCAGGAGACGCATTGATGATAGCGCCGCCCTACATCATTACAGAAGGTGAGATAGATACTGCATTAAACATAATAGATGAGGCTCTTGGTGATTTCGAGAAAACATTGAGTTAAAGAATAATTACCAAGCAGGCTCCGTCAAAATGCATCTAATTAGATGAGGAAAGACTGCCGAACGGCAGTCTTTCCCTGAATTTCCCAGATTCCAGACGCAGGTGGCTCGAGAACTAACGTTTGGTGTATTGTTTTGCCTTGCGCGCTCTTCTCAAGCCTGGCTTCTTTCTTTCTTTGGCGCGGGCATCACGAGTGAGCAGTTTGTGCTGACGCAGCACCAGCTTGAGCTTTTCATCGCTCTTGAGCAGGGCGCGGGCGATGCCGTGGGACATAGCACCACTCTGCCCCGATATGCCACCGCCGGTTACCTTAGCCACAACGCTATATTTTCCGAGACTTTCGGTAACCAGGAGCGGCAGCAGTATCGCGTGACGGTGCAATTCCCGCGGGAACATTTCCTCGAAAGTCCGGCCATTGATGACGATGGCGTTACCGCCTCCGGGAATCAACCGTACCTGTGCCACTGCTGTCTTACGTCTTCCGGTACCATAAAAATAAGTTTGTTTTTCCAAGTCTTACACCTCTGAAGCTTGTTTTGTCTCAGTCTTCACTTTAGCCACATTAGGAGGGGCATCACCGGCATAGACCTGAAGCCTTTTTCTCATCCGAGCCCCCAGACGGGTGTGGGGCAGCATCCCCTTGATGGCATGCTCCAGGGCGCGCTCAGGGTGAGTCTCCATCAGCTTTTCTAGAGTGGTGACCCTGAACCCTCCCGGATACCCTGAATGCCGGTAGTAAAGCTTCAGCCTGGTCTTTTCGCCGGTAAAACGAACCTTGTCCGCATTAAACACAATAACAAAATCGCCGACATCTGCGTTCGGGCTGAAGATGGGCTTATGCTTGCCGATGAGCAGGCTAGCCACCTTGCTGGCGAGTCTGCCCAGAACCTTGCCCGAGGCATCAATGACATGCCGCTCTCGCTTGATTTCGGCGGCTTTGGGAGCATAGGTTTTCACAATAATTCCTCCTCCAAGGGACGGGGGTAATCCACCCGTATTAAACACAGCCCACACGCGGGAGCGGCTGGTCCCGCCAGGCCGGGTTTTTTAGCTTCCATTATACTACAAAACTCGCTGAGGCTCATCCTGCCCAGACCGACTCTAATCAGTGAGCCGACGGTATGGCGCACCTGATGCGGCAAGAAGGAATTAGCCACAATGGTAAAGATGACCAGCTTCCCTTCCTGCTTTACCTCCGCCCAATAAACTCGGCGAACCGTGTTCTTTATTCTGGCGCCCAGACTGCTGGCAAAGGAGACAAAGTCATGCTCGCCGAGGAGAGCCTGACACGCCTCATTCATCACGGCAACATCCAGAGGTTGGGGGGCAAGGTAAGCGAAGTCACGCATGAGCGGAGACCGGGTTGGGCTGTTCAAAATGTAATACTGATACTCCCGACTTACAGCGCGGCGCTGAACGTTAAAGGAATCTCTAACTCGGTGTGCCGCCTTGACGGCAATATCCTGGGGCAGATAGTAGTTCATCCCCGTGATAAACGTCTCAACGGGGAGAGAGGATTTCGTTCTGAAGCTGACCACCTGCCCTCTAGCGTGAACGCCGGTATCAGTCCGGCTCGCTGCCACCAGGCGGACCTTTTCGCCGGTAAGCTTCTCCAGCGCCTTTTCCAGTTCCCCCTGAATAGTGGGCTGGTCTACCTGAAGCTGAAAGCCGTTATAAGGCGTGCCATCATACTCCACGACCAAGACAATCTTGGTGGTCGTCGATGAGCTGACGGTGGGATTCACTTCCTGTTTAACTGCGGCCAGTACCATCTATTTCACCAGTTCAAACTGAACCACGGGAGCGCCATCGCCCTGCCTCTGCCCCAGCTTGATAATGCGGGTATAGCCACCAGGGCGGTCGGCATACCTTTTGGCGAGGTCGCTAAATACCTTTTCCACTACTCTCTCATCGTAGATGAAAGCCAGTGCCCGACGACGGGCGTTGAGGTCGCCCTTCTTGCCCAGGGTAATCATCTTCTCGGCAAAACGGCGCACTTCCTTAGCCTTGGGCTCGGTAGTAACAATCTTCTCATAGTCCAGAAGGTCGGTTACCAGATTACGATACATCGCCCAGCGATGAGCGGTATCCCGACTGAATTTTCTACCATCTACCTTATGTCTCATCTTAATGCAACCTTCAGCTATTCAGCAGTCTTTTCTTCCTCTTTTTCTTCTGCCTTTTTGCTGGCTTTGGCAGCCAGCTCCTCAGGCTGGGGGACAAGGGACAGCCCGAGAGCAGTCAGGCGCTCTTCTATCTCCTGTTTGGACTTCTGCCCGAAGTTCCGCAGGGAGAGCAACTCCTTTTCGGTCTTGCTGATAAGCTCTCCGACAGTAGTAATGCCGGCGCGCCGCAGGCAGTTCATCGTTCGCACCGAGAGGTCCAGTTGCTCCACGGGCACCTTAATGTACTCGGTAGCAATAGGCACAGCGACCGCTTTTTCCTCTGCCTCCACGAGTAATGCCCGGGCATACTCGACAAAGGGAGTTAGCTGGTCAAGCAGAATGCGCGCTGCCTGGCTAACCGCATCCGACGGTGAGATAGTGCCGTCCGTCCAGACTTCAAGGTAAAGTCGCTCCTGACTGGTCTCCCGTCCGGTATGGGCCGGTTCAATGGTGAAATTGACCTTGCGTGTGGGAGAGAAGATGGCGTCCACAGGAAGCATCCCAATCGGCTGGTTATCACTATATTCCGCCTCACGATAGCCCTCGCCTATCTCCACATCAAGCTCGACGTAGAGTTTTGCCTCCGGCGAATCCAGGGTGGCGAGATAAAGCTCCGGGTTAACGATTTCAAAATCGGCTGAAGGCTTAATATCAGCGGCATGGACACGCCCTTCTCCCTCTACCTCCAGCACCAGCTTGCCCGGGCGCCCGGACAGGGGCTTTAGCCTCAGGGCTTTGACGTTGAGCAGAAAATCCATGGTATCTTCCTTGATATGAGGGATGGGCGAAAACTGGTGTTGAATTCCATCAATCTTGACCCGGGTGACCGCAGCGCCGGGCAGGTAGCCAAGCAGCACCCGCCGCACGGTATTACCCAAGGTGACACCAAATCCCTTCTCCAGGGGCTCAGCTAAAAATCTACTGTAATTCTCTCCGCTCTCAACGCATTGAATCTTCGGTATTGCTAAGCGAGACAAAATACTACCCTCCTCAGTGGACTAACGGGAATAGTATTCCACAATGCTCTTCCCATCGAACTTGACATCAATCTGGTCAGGAGTGGGCAGAGATAAGACCTGACCGACCAGATTATCTTTATCCAGACTCAACCAACTGGCAACTGCTTTGGACTTAATGGTCTGCGCCAGTTGCTTATAATACTCGCTTCTGGTGCTGCTCTGAGTCCAGCCAACGGTATCACCCTCGTCAACGAGATACGAGGGAATATCAAC
>CAZHRL010000037.1:0-6660 GCA_964534815.1 uncultured Dehalococcoidales bacterium
GTGAGACCCTGGAGCATATTATTGCTCGGGCGCCGGGCAGGGTGATTGTGACTACCTTCGCTTCGTTAATCTCCCGTATTCAGCAGGTTATTGATGCCGCTGCCAAGCACCAGCGCCGCGTCTGCATTGTAGGGCGCAGCATGAGCGATACTGTCGGTATGGCACTGGACCTAGGCTACCTTAAAGCGCCTGATGGAGTCATCGCTCGCCTTGACGAAATCAAAGGCTTGCCGAGGAACAGAATTGTCTTCGTTGCTACCGGGAGCCAGGGGGAGCCGACCTCCGCTCTGGTGCGTATGGCTAACCGGGATATGCGCCAGGTTCACATCCTTCGTGGGGATACCGTGGTCATTTCCGCCACTCCTATCCCCGGCAATGAAGCTCTGGTCAATAGAACGATAGATAGTCTCTTCAAGCAGGGGGCACAGGTCATCTATGATAAGGTGGCACAGGTTCACGTCCACGGGCACGGCAGCCAGGAGGAATTGAAACTGCTCCTGAACTTGACCAAGCCGAAGTTCTTTGTGCCCGTCCACGGTGAATACCGTCATCTTAGCCTTCACGCCAAGCTCGCTCAGTCGATAGGTGTTCCCGAGGGGAATATTTTTGTGCTTGAGGATGGCGATATCCTTGAGCTTAGCCCGCAGGCGGGCAGGATTGCGGGCAAGGTGGCTTTAGGCAATGTTTGTGTTGATGGCTTGAGCGTGGGCGATATTGGCAGTGTCATCCTTCGTGACAGAAGAATGCTTTCAAGAGATGGCATGGTGGTGGTGATTATCGCGGTGAATAAGCAGACCGGCAAGCTGGTAGGCCGCCCCGACATTGTCTCGCGGGGCTTTGTTGATGCCCAAGAGTCAAAGGATATGCTTGAGGCGAGTCGAGACGTTGTCGTTCGAGCCTTAGACCACAGTGGGGGGCGTTCTATGGAGTGGGGGTTCGTTAGCACCAAGGTCAGAGATGTGCTGAACAAATTCTATTACGAACAGACCAAACGCCACCCGATGGTTCTTCCCTTTATGGTACAGGTTTAGCATGGTGAAAAGGGTCGATGGCTAGGAAAGATACCAGAAAAGCTAAAGGAAAGCAGGTAGAAAAGCCCGGGGAAAAACCATGGTTACTCCGACTTTTTATGAAGCCCTGGCTGTGGGTATGCGCATTTTTAATCATTGTCTCCTTGCTGATATTCTCGCAGTGGTGGACAATAGTTTCCTGGGTGAGCGACGTTATTGCTGCTGTCTGGGAGCTACTGGGGTGGGGGCTGGCTCTCATCGTGGCAGCTATTCTGACTTCAGTCCTCGTGATATGGCGTAAACCCTCCTCTCTTATCCGCCGCTGGAACTGGTGGCTGGGCGGCATTGCCTTTTTCCTCACTGCCTGGGGGATACTCGCTTTCTTCCCCGGTGAAGGTATTCTGAGCGATGTTAATCTGGGGGGCAGCTTCGGTTTGGGTATCATCGGCGATACCAACGTTATTGGCGCTCTCCGTGTCCTGGGATTGTTTATCATTGGCACCATTTTTGTGGCACCTAAAGCTTCTTTCCGTGCCGTTGCTGGTTTTGTCAAATGGGTAGCTGGTAGGTTCCGCAGAAGACCGAAGCCAGTTATCGAAAAGCCCCAGCCTTCTGTTACTATCCTCACAGAAGAGTCGTCAAAACCGCCACAGAGAGTATTTCCCGGCATCTTGAGGAAAGAGGAGCCTGAGCTAGAGATAACCACTCCTACGCCCGCGCCTGACGCCTCGTCTCAGGCTAAGAAAGACCTGCGGCAGGTGGCGCAGGATGTGTGGAAGAAGTATGGCGAATCGCTATCGCTGATTACCATCGACGGCTGGAAGCTGCCGCCGATTGATATTCTGGACGTCGCCCCCGAAGTGGAATACAGTCAGGCTGACAATGCGCAGCGAGCCAGACTCATTGAAGAGGCTCTTGTCAGCTACGGGGTCGAGGCAAAGGTAGTCCAGATAAACGCCGGTCCCACGGTTACCCAGTTTGGCGTCGAGCCCGGCTGGGATAGAAAGTACAAGGAAGTCAGGGAAAAGGACAAGGATGGCAATGTCAGGGTAAGGCAGGAGGAAGTCTCCAAGACCAGGGTCAAGGTGGAGAGGATTACCTCCCTGGCGAACGACCTGGCTCTGGCGCTGGCGGCTCACAGCATCAGGATTGAAGCCCCGGTGCCCGGTAAGTCCATAGTCGGTATCGAGGTGCCCAATACTGTTTCCAGCATCGTTAGCCTGCGCGGAGTGATTGAGACGAGCGTCTTTCAGAAGCTCAAGGCTAAATCCAGGCTGAGCCTAGCACTGGGCAAGGGGGCTGGTGGTGAAGCTATCGCTGGCGACCTCGGTAAAATGCCTCATCTGCTTATTGCCGGGGCTACCGGCAGCGGTAAGACAGTCTGTCTTAACGCTATTATCTGCTGCCTATTGCTGCATAATACGCCTTATGATGTCAAGTTCATCATGGTTGACCCGAAGCGAGTCGAGATGACAGCTTACAATGGCATCCCTCATCTGGTAACGCCGGTGATTGTGGATACGGATAAAGCCATATCAGCCCTGCGCTGGTTGAGTCAGGAGATGGACCGGCGCTATCAAAAGCTGGCAGCCGCCGGCGCTCGTAATATCGAGGGCTATAACAAGAACAAGCAGGGTGCGGAAAAGATGCTCTACCTCGTGCTTGTCATCGATGAGCTGGCTGATTTAATGATGAGAGGCATGGATGAAGTGGAACAGATTCTCTGCCGTCTGGCGCAACTGGCTCGGGCTACGGGCATTCATCTTGTCGTCGCCACGCAGCGTCCCTCAGTAGATGTGGTTACCGGTTTAATCAAGGCTAACTTCCCCACCCGCATCAGCTTTGCCGTTACCTCTCAGGTCGATTCGCGCACCATTCTCGATAGTGCTGGTGCCGAGAAGTTGCTGGGCGGCGGCGATATGCTCTATATGCCTACCGAAGCCGCCAAGCCAAAGCGACTCCAGGGTTGCTATGTCTCAGACCCGGAGACCGAGCGGCTGGTCTATTTCTGGGGAGGCCAGAAGAGAGAAGAGATGGCTTCCCTTAAGCTCGAAGAATTGACTCCATCACTGGTCGCTCCGCAGAAGGGCATCATGCCGGAAGACCCGTTTCTGGAGAGAGCGCGGCAGTTGCTCAAGGAGCACAAGCACATTTCTACCTCTTACCTTCAACGAAAGTTGAGCATCGGGTATCCCCGGGCGGCACGCATTATGGAGCAGCTCCAGCTTGAGATGGAAGTTTCGGAAAAAGAAGAAGAGCCGGAGAGCTAGTTGCTTGCTGAGGTTTTAAGAAGGAGGCTTACCTCATCTCTTTGTCATTGCGAGGAGCCCCGATATAATCGGGACGACGAAGCAATCTCACCCTTCAGGGGTTGTCAGAAGGGGACGCAGTCCCCTTATATAAAATCACCCCTTCCCTGTTTAGGGAAGGGGCAGGGGATAGGTTGTACATGTTCCTGTTGACCTCATATCTATAAGGAGGAAACCATGCCCGAGAAGAAATATGCCACCGTCCTCGTCGAGAAGAAAAATAACTACGCCGTGCTTACCTTCAACCGCCCTGAAAAATTGAATGCCTTCAACCCGGAGCTGATTCACGATTTCTCTGAGGCTCTGGGAGAGTTGAGAAATGATGATGGTGTCAGAGCTATCGTCGTTACGGGAGCCGGGGAGTCGTTCAGTGCTGGCGGCGATATTAAAGCGGACTTAGACCCGTTGCGCAAAATGAGCGAGCCTGAATTCAAGAGGTACGTCTCCGAAGGCATGGTGATGTATAAGTCCATGCTCGACATCGAAAAGCCCATCATCGCCGCCATCAACGGCTATGCCGTCGGTCTGGGTATGGAAGTGTGCCTGTGCTGCGACATCAGGATTGCTGCTGAGGATGCCAAGCTGGGCGAGTTTTTTGTCAGGATGGGGCTTATCACCGAAGTAGGTTCGTTCCTTTTGCCCAGAATAATCGGGCTGGGGAAAGCGAAGCTCCTGTCCTTTACCGGCGACATCATTGGCGCCAGAGAGGCGGAGCAGATAGGCTTGGTGGATAAGGTAGTGCCGCGGGATAAGTTGCTCTCCTCTGCCGAGGAGCTGGCGAAAAGACTGGCTCAGGGTCCCCAGTCTATCGGGCTGATTAAGAAGGCAATCAACGAGTCGCTGAGCCTGCCCTTCGATGCTTCCGTGAATTGTATAGTGAACCTCTTTTATCAGGCTCTCCAGACCGAAGACCACGCCGAAGCCATTAACGCCTGGATGGAGAAGAGAAAGCCACAGTTCAAGGGGAAGTAGTTACTGGTGATTTTGACTAAATGGGTTCGAATCCCCTCGGCTCCACTTAGCTTCAAAGAGAACCACTGAAGTTATCAATGGGTAGAACTGCCCTCCGACTGATAAATGTGATAAGTATTACTCAAATAGTAATTCATCAACCTGTGGCAAAATGCAATCAAGGAAGACATTGAGGGTAAAATTTGTCGGAGATACCTCATGGTGTATAACCTGCAATTCTCAGTTCCGCTAGGTATCAAACCACCCGGTATGACTTTCATCGATAAGAACTCCATCTATAGCTATCTGGACTATTAAACGAGTATGTTTGTCAAATGGAATCCTTAAATTCAGTTCCACTAAGACTTGTTGTCCAGCTCCCAGGTTGAATGGTTCGCTTGTTTGAGGATTCCAAACCATCCCGCCACCCGCGTCAAAGCCCGCTAAGACGGTCACATTGTTAGCTTGGGCGGTCCCAAGATTGGATATCTTCAATTCCACCTCGGCGATATATCCTCTACCATTTATGCTTCCTTCGTGACTCAGTATGGGGACTGGAATCATAGGGTAAATAGAGGCAGCCGTATTCTCGTATTCCTTTGGAAGTTCACCAATTCCCCAGTTCTCGCCGGTTGTCTCTATGTAGTAATACTTGTCGCCCTTATACTCCCAACGTGTGCCGTATATGTTCTCGCCACCCTTCACACCCACGCCGACATGGTTGGGCAGTACTATCAACACTGCTCCATAACCCATCTTATCAATTATTGAGGCAAATAAGATTGACGTATCCTCGCAGTCACCACCATTATCTACCAGCGTTTCAAGTGGATACCTCGGGTACTCATCGTAAGGTGTAGTTACGGAATCGACTGTGTATGGAAGACTTTGGACAAAAGCAGCGGCAAACTCCACCGTTTGATACTCAGAAAAACCTTCCTGTTGCGCGGCTTTCCTTATTTTTTCGACTAGCATGTCGATATATATGTCATCTAGAGGATGAGTAACATAAATAGAGTAATTCTTGGTGGGAGGTCTTGGTAGTTCTCGATAATAATCGTATAGGGAAACTGGTATCTTCATCCCCCAACTCCATTTGCCTCTGTAAGTCCAAGAATAATTTGCCGAAATCAACTCTGTGGATTGAGTGACTCCACCTATCGCCGTTGGCAAATTAATCGTCGGTCCCGCAAGTTCTTTTGAGGGAGTGGGAACAGATTCAGGTGCTGGTGTTGGAGGTGGTACAGGCGTTGGCGGAGCTACCGGTGATACTTGAGGTGAAGTCGAAGGGCCCGGTTCAGGAGACGTGACCGTGTTTGGTGACGTTAGTAAATCGCAGGTATTGATACCAATAATGATGATAACGGCCCAGAAAACTATAGTTCCGACAGTCTTCAAACAGCCTTTCATTATAATGATTTTACGTTCTGTAGTCGCTAAAGTCTAGTAGTATTTGCGTAACAACTATAATATAAGATCAAAAACTAAGCTGAAAGTTCTACCTATTGATACACCGGCTCCAGGTTAGGTAAACTCGGCACTTTAATAGGCAGTTTGCCACCACCACGGCTTTGGTCGGTTTCCACCCTGAGCATTCCTTCCTGTCCCAGTCCCTCCCTTCCTATTAAGGAAGGGAGGTTAGGAGGAAAGGTTCTCCCAATAAAAATCCCCTTCCCTGCTTAGGGAAGGGGACACAGGGGATAGGTCATCCATCTACACTCAACCTCCCCTTAATTTAGAAATGCAATTTACATAATGTCAGCCACTTAACATAACGCTTGAAACGAATCCACGCTCAACCACGCTCGATTCGTTTCTCGAAAATTACTCTTTTTTAACTAAATTCAAAACCGGTGAGCCTGAGAGAGCGTCAGCTACTTCTGCTCCTCTTTCTCTCGCTTGAGGATGGCATTCTTATAGACCTTTGCCAGACTTTTCCCGTGCTGCTGTATCTGCTCCCGCTGCTTCTTTAAGCGCTTCTCGCGCCGTTCCTGTCTGGTCTCTTTCTTGCTCTCGGTCATTTCTTCGTCTCAGCCTTTATCTCGGCGTAGTCGAACTCGCGCCGCAGCTCAAAAATGCGGTCGCGCAGCAGTGCTGCCTTCTCAAACTCCAGGTTCTTGGCAGCGGTCTTCATCTGGGCTTCCAGCTCTTTAATCAGGCGGGCAATCTCTTCTTTCGAGGCGGGAGCAGCAGCAACATAAGGCGTGCGTGTCTCAGCGACCACCTTCACCCGTTCCGTAATGTCCTTGATGGCTTTCCTGATACCCTGCGGGGTGATGCCGTGCTCCTTGTTGTAGGCTTCCTGAATGGCGCGACGGCGCTGCGTCTCTTCCATCGCCCTCTTCATGGAGCCGGTAATGGTATCGGCATACATGATGACATGTCCATCT
>CAZHRL010000037.1:6670-7624 GCA_964534815.1 uncultured Dehalococcoidales bacterium
GTCCATCTATGTGGCGTGCAGCCCGCCCCATCGTCTGAATCAAGGCCCCATCTGACCTGAGATAGCCCTCTTTATCGGCGTCCAGGATGGCGACCAGGCTGACCTCCGGCAGGTCGAGCCCTTCCCGCAGCAGGTTGATGCCCACCACCACATCGTACACGCCGAGACGCAGGTCGCGCAGTATCTCCACCCGCTCCAGCGTTTCAATCTCGGAGTGGAGGTAGTGGGTCTTAATACCCATCTCGATGAGGTAATCGGCTAGTTCTTCCGCCATTCTCTTGGTCAGGGTGGTGATGAGGCAGCGCTCTCCCTTCTCAACATGGAGCTTTATCTGGTCAAAGAGGTCGTCAATCTGCCCTTTGGTCGGCTTGACTTCAATCGTGGGTTCGAGCAGACCGGTGGGTCTGACGAGCTGCTCTACCACTTGCTGGCTGTGCTCGTATTCATAGGGTGCCGGTGTGGCTGAGACATAGACGGCCTGATTGATGTGCTGTTCAAACTCCGGGAAGTTGAGCGGGCGGTTGTCCAAAGCCGAGGGCAGGCGGAAGCCGTATTCCACCAGCGTCTCCTTACGGGAGCGGTCGCCGTGGTACATTCCCCGAATCTGGGGCAACGTCATGTGCGATTCATCGATGAGCAGTAGGAAGTCGTCTGGGAAGTAGTCGAGCAGCGTCCAGGGTGGGCTGCCCGGTGGTCTTCCTGAGAGGTGTCGAGAGTAGTTTTCCACCCCGGCGCAGTAGCCTACCTCACGCAGCATCTCGATGTCGTAGTTGGTGCGCGCTTCAAGTCGGGCTGCTTCGAGGAGCTTGCCCTGCCCCCTCAGCTCCTTCAGCCTCTCTTCGAGTTCTTGCTTGATGCTCTCGATCGCCTGCATCAGTTTCTCATGCGAGGTAACAAAGTGCTTGGCGGGATAGATGTCCACCGAGTCGTGCTCAGTGAGCAGTTCACCGGTGA
>CAZHRL010000038.1:0-7612 GCA_964534815.1 uncultured Dehalococcoidales bacterium
ATCCATCTCACTGATTGCGACACTGCATGGACACGATAAGCTGCAGGTGGGACTCATACCCCATGAAGCCGCAGAATTCCAGCCCCGGAGCTTTTGCCACATACTGTGCCAGCTTCAGGGCAGGTTCCCCCGGCTGAATGCCGCAGCGGTGCGCGCCCACGTCCAGTTCCACCAGTATTTTCACTTTAGCCTTGCTCGCTTTAGCCGTGGCGGAAAGCTCGTCCACATTCGAGTAGCTATCCACGGCTACCGCCGTATCTGCTTTTTTCGCCAGGTTCATCAGACGGGCAATTTTGACCGGTCCCATCACCTGGTTGCCGATGAGGATGTCCTTGATGCCGGCGTTTGCCATCATCTCCGCTTCCTGTATTGTGGCGCAGCCGACGCCCACCGCTCCTGCTCCCATCTGCTTACGTGCCAGTATGGGCGACTTATGGGTCTTGATATAGGGTCGGAGGTTGACTCCCTGATTTCGGGCAAACTGCGCCATCCTGACGATGTTTTCTTCCATAATGGGTAAATCGATAACGAGGGCAGGGGTATCAATCTCTTTTTTGCTGATTCCAGCTTGCTGCGATGGTATTTTCATTTGCTTCTCCTTAAAAATATTCAGGAGTGATGGCGCTTTGCCAATAATATAGCACAATTGGCGGGAAAAACTTAGGGAAAGAGTAGGTAACTCAGGCGCGGCGGGGGCGGAATATTTTGCCCCACTCCTTCTTTTCCCAGACCACGAGCATGAGGGGGGCGAGATAGATGGAGCTGAAGGTGCCCACAAGGAGACCAATTAGTAGCGATGTAATGAAGTTCTGAACTGAAGTGCCCACAAAAAGCAGTATAGCCAGAATAGTAATTAGGGTGGTGATGGTGGTATTTAGAGTCCGGCTAAGAGTTTCCACCAGGCTGTGATTAACCACAACTTCAAATTTGACGCTCACACCCTTAGTTAAGTTCTCCCGTATTCTATCGAAAACAACCACAGTGTTGTTTATGGTGTAGCCAATGACAGATAAGATGCCGATAATGAATCCCAAATCAACTTCCCAGTTTGCTATCTTGCCGAAGATGGCAAAAACGCCGGCTACCAGCAGGATGTTGAACACCAGGGCGGCGACGCTGCAGGTCCCATAGCGGAAAGGACGAGGCATGTGGCGGAATGCCCAGGTCATGTAAAGCAGTATGCCTACGGTAGCTACTATGACCCCAATGCCGGCAATGCGCGCTGTTTCCTTGGCAACCACCGGGTCGACGTTTTCAAATGCCTTCTCGGTAATCGTGCCGAATTGAGCTGCCAGCTTGTCTTTCAACTGGTTCTTCTCTTCAGTGGTCATTTTAGTGGTGTGAATAAGGAAATCCCCCTGCGGGTTACTTTCAATGCTGGCGGTAGTATAGCCCAAACCGACTACGGCCTGTTTTAGTTGCGCCGGGTCAACTTCCTTTTCGAAGCTTACGGTTAAGATGGAACCGCTGCTGAAGTCAATACCCAGATTTAAGCCAAAGGCAGCCAGAAAAATAAGGCAAATCAGGCTGATGATGGCTGACAGGATAATGTACCAGAACCTTTTACCGACAATATCGAGCATTTATTTCCTTCCTAAGTAGGGGGTAAATAGCCAGGGTTTGGTGGCTAAACCCGTTCCCACAAACAGGCGCAGGAGGGTCTGGGTAACCGTGATGGCGGTGAACATGCTGACCACCACGCCAATAATGAGAGTCAAGGCGAAGCCCTTGACCGGGGCACCGGCGACCACTGTGCTGCCCACCCACATAAGGATGAGGCAGGCAATAATAGTAGTCAGGTTGCTATCACGGATAGCCAGCCAAGCACGGTGGAATCCAGCGTCGATGGCGGCTCCTAGCATTCTGCCAGTGCGGAATTCTTCCTTCATCCTTTCAAAAATGAGCACGTTGGCATCTACTGCCATACCTATCGATACGATAAAGCCACCTATCCCAGCCAGGGTGAGTGTAACTGGAATCAATTTGAAGATAGCAAAGACAAGGACGCCGTAGAACATTAAAGCTAAAGCGGCAAGAACACCCGGTATGCGATAGTAGGCAATCATGAAGAGCATGACCAGTAACAAGCCAATAATGCCTGCTTTGGTGGCAAGAGCAATGAAGTTAGCGCCAAGGGCAGGGTCGATGCTAAGCTCATATTTTTTCTCCAACGGCACGGGCAGACGTCCCGCATTGAGTTGTTTCGAAAGCTCGGTGGCTTCATGGAGGCTCAGCCCCTCAATCTGGCCCCTGTCGGTAATCTTGGAGCGGACAAAGGGAGCAATAGGCAAGCCATCGTCTCCCAGCAGCGACTCCTCACCTTCGAAGATACCGAGGGGTTGATTGATGAGGCGTTGTGTGATTTGCTCGGAGAGTTTGCTGCCTTCTTCATTCCACTCAAAAACGAGCAAGATGTTGCCCAGATTATCCCGGGTAACGTAGGTGTTCTCTTTGAAATAGCTGCTGGTAAGTTCTTGTTTCTGACCATTGATGGTGTCTGTGGCTGGCTTCCATTTGCCCAAGTCATTCTCCCATTTTGCCTCCTCGCCTTCAGCCGCCAGCTCGCCAAACTCGAGAAGGGCTATGCGTCCGATGCGCTCCTTCTGTTTGTCGGTAATGCTGAGCTTGGGCAGTTCTACCACTATCTGGTTTTCGCCACGTTTTTCAATGTTCGGTTCCGTAACACCCAGGGGGTTGATACGGTTGGCGATGACAGCAATCACGCCGTCCATTACCTCTTTCTTATCAGCCTCAGGTACGGATGAAAGGTCAGCCTGATAGACCAGACGGACGCCGCCCTGCAAGTCCAGCCCTAACTGGATGCCTTCGCGCCCGAACCTAGTGCTGCCCAGGGGTATGATGACCCACAAGGCAAAAGCAAAGAGGGCTAAGATGAATATTAGAAGAATGGTGTTTCTTTTCATGAATTATGATGTTTTAGAGAGCAGGTGCTCGCGAATATAGGCTAGTGCTTCTTCTCTCGTTTTCAGCTCTCCTGAAGCCTGCGCTTCGCGGACTGCTTCCAGCAATTCTCCTATTCTAGGTCCCGGGCTCAACCCGAAGATATTAATTAAGTCGTGCCCGTCAACCAGCTTCGGCGGCACGACCAGGCTTTCCTGTTGAAAGCGTTGAGCCAGCACGTATTCTACCACTTTTGTATGCTCTTGCCAATAGGTCAGAGTTAGCTTCGGTCCCCGCGTGGCGAGGTGGTCAGCCAGACTGAGAAAGAGGATGTCAATGCCGGCATCCCCGGTATCGCGGAAGTAGCGGTAGATGGCTTTGTTGGAGGGCAGCCCTTCGTTGCTCATCTGGGTTGGCCTGAGATGATAGCGCACCATAAGCTCAACCAGCTTTATCTCTTTGCTGCTGAACCTCAGCCTTTCCAGAATGTTCGTAGCGATGGTAGCGCCCTCCTGAGCGTGGCCCAGAAAGCGTACCCGACCGCGGGCGTCAAGGGCTTTCGTCCGGGGCTTGGCGCTGTCGTGGAGCAGGGCGGCGAGTTTGAGCAGTATTCTTCGGTTGCTGCCACTGCTCACTTCACTCTCGAAGTGCTGAGCTAGTGTTGCCGACCAGGGAGCAGCCGCTAAGACCTTTTCGCCGGCGTAGGGGCATTTCCCCTGTCTGAGCAGGAAATCGACGGCAATCACCGTCTGAATAGTGTGCTCAAAAACATCCCAGAAGTGCTCTTTAGGCTGTGCCACTCCCTTGCTCTGAGCCAGCTCGGGGATGGTGGCAGTAAGCAACCCGACCTTATCGAGGTAGGGTAGCAGCGACTCAGCTTGAGGCACTGCCAGCAGTTTGAGCAGCTCTTCCCTTATCCGTTCCCCGGCAACACCGGAGATGAGGTGGGCGTAGCGCTGGAGCTGTGCCTCTGTTTCCCTTTCAATGCTGAAGCCAAGTTCGGCAGCCAGCCGCACCGCCCGCAGCAGGCGAGCGGCGTCCGATTTAAAAGCTACCTCTGAAGTGGTGCGAATCACGCCCTGTCGGAGGTCCCGCCAGCCGTGAAGCGGGTCGATAAGCGGGACACTAGCCTTTTTCTCTGCCCACTGGTTGAGGTCAACCGCCAGGGCATCGATGGTGAAATCGCGCTGTGCTAGGTCTTGCTCGATATTGCCTTTAAGGGTGGAAAAGTCCAGTTGCCATCGTCCTCTGGTGGGCGGTGCTTTTTCATTGGACAGGACTACTCTGGCGACTCCGTTTACCTTATCTAACAGGACATACCTGCCGCCCAGAACCGCAGCTACCCTCTGGGCAATCTCCAGGGCATCGCCAACGGCGGCGATATCCATATCAGCCGTTTCCCTTTTCAGCAGCACATCGCGCAGGAAGCCACCCACAACATAGGCGGGAATATGCTGCTCCTTAAGAAGGTTGCTTATTCTGATGAAGAGTTGAGCTGCCGGTTGGGTTAGATTGCCAGAGAAGTCCATCTTTTCCACTCGAAACTAAACTATACTCCCACGGTGGGCATTTATCAAGGGAAGTTGGATTTGAAATTGTTTCTGAACATCATCACGTCCTATCATTGTTTCGCCCTTCAAAAGAAGGACTTGCAATGACGCACTCGGGCTTCTGTCTGGTAAGTTGCTAAACGACTAAGTCAAATTTGCGAGAGGAGAGGCACAGTGCGCTTTAGAGTAAGGGGTAGCGTTCCCTTATCTTGTTTGTCCGAGGGGTATTGCTTTAGCCTGGCTTCAGGCGGTTTCCTTAATTAGGCTCTTGGCAATGCTCTTCAAGATGGAGAGGATACCGACGACAGCATGCTGTACCTCGACCGGTTCTTCAGACAGCATTCTGGCGACATAGGGAGCTAGGTGTCCTTTGCTGTAGCTCGGTCCCGCTTCAGCGATACCGGAAGGGTAGGGGGAGAGATAGCCGGCAAGAACAAAGAGTTCGTTCTCCTCGAAGCCCAGAGGTCTGGCAATTTTGCGCAGAATTGTTGCCGAGGGGAAACGTTCGCCTCTTTCGGTGCGGCCGAGGTGTGAAGCGGAGACCTTGGACAGCTTAGCCAGTTCGTGGAGGGTCAGCGCTGCGCTGATGCGTTGCTGTCTCAGTACCTCGCCCAGTTTGGTTCCAGTTGTGTTTTTCATTGTTAAAGTATAATTCGCCAACTGGCAAATGTCAAGTAGAGACGAGCTAAAATGTTTTTGGGGATAATTTTGACAAAGTGGTAAAAAGGTACTAATCTGAGGACTTGACAATTGGCATTTTTGGGCTATAATGTAGCCAACTGTCTTTGGAGGTGGCACCGATGCGCGTAAAAACCAGGGTTTTTGAATTGAGCAGCGGCAAATACAGGAACCTTACTGAGTTAGCCTCGGCAATGGGAATATCTGCCAGTCAGGTTTATCGCGTCCGTGAAGGCAAACGCCACGTCAATGAGAAATTTATCACCGGAGCGATAAAGGCTTTCCCGCAACGTAAGCTGGACGAGCTGTTCTACCTTGTGTCTGAATCATAGGATGAGCGGAGGGAAAGCAGTTGGCTAAGTCAGCCCCACCGGGTCGATGTCCACAGTCCACCCCTGTGGAATAGTCATCTGGGAGAGGAAAGCAGAAAGCCCGGAGCCACGTATTATGAGCTGCCAGCGGAACCTGCCTCTGATGCGGTGAAGGAAGGCTGGCGCCGGACCAATGAGGCTGACGTTATCTAGTCCCCTTGCCTGAATCTCTTCTGTAAGCAGGCGTTTCATTCTCTCCGCTTCTTTCTGGCAGCGGGCATCGTTGGTGTGACTGAAGACAAGCTGAGCAAGCTGGCTGAAGGGTGGATTGTGAAGCTGGCGACGGTAGGCAATCTCCCTTTCGTAGAAAGAGGAGTAGTCCTGGTTGGCGGCTGCCTGGATGACATAATGCTGTGGAGAATAGGTCTGGATGGTGACCTGTCCGCCCAGAGTGCCGCGCCCCGCTCTCCCCGCCACCTGACTTAAAAGCTGGAATGTCCTCTCCCCGGCACGGAAGTCAGGCAGGTTGAGGCCAGTATCCGCATTGATGACTCCGACCAGTGTGACCAGGGGCAAATCTAATCCTTTGGCGACCATCTGCGTGCCAATGAGAACATCAGCCTTGTGGGTGCGGAACTGGCTCAATATCTCCTGGTGGGAGTGTTTCTGCCGTGTGGCATCGCTGTCCCAGCGCAGCAGCCTGGCTTGGGGGAAGGCATCGCCGGCTTCCTGTTCCAGTTTCTGGGTACCGCTGCCGAGGAACTTGATGCGCCGACTCAGGCAGCGGGGGCAGAAATCGGGGGCAGGCATTTTGTAATGGCACTGGTGACAGACCAGAACACCTTCAGCCGGGTGGTAGGTCAGGGCAACCTCGCAGCGCCGGCAGCGGAGCACAAAGCCGCAGCTACGGCACTGAATGAAGGTGGCGGCGCCCCTCCGATTGAGAAAGAGAATCACCTGCTCGCTGTGGGACACTGCTCTGGCGATTTCCTGAGATAGGATACGACTGAAAAGGCTCTTGTTTCCCGCTTTAAGCTCCTCTCTCATATCGATGATTTTTACCCGGGGCAGGGGAGCGCCCTCTCTGGGAGTAACCCGCTCTGGAAGCTGAAGCAGGTGGTAGTCCCCCTGCTGCGCCTGGTAAAAGGTCTCGACATCCGGGGTAGCACTGCCCAGAAGAACTACCGCCCCGCTTAGCTCCGCCAGCTTCAGGGCAACACTGCGAGCGTGGTAGCGTGGCGATTTATCCTGCTGCTTGTAAGTCCATTCATGTTCCTCATCAAGGATGATGAGACCGAGGTCGGGCTGGGGGGCGAAAAGGGCGCTTCGTGGTCCAATGACGACATCAAATTCGCCGCTTCTGATGCGGCGCCATTCATCAAATTGTTCGCCCAGAGAGAGCTGGCTGTGCAGGATAGCTACCCGGTGCGGGAAACGCGCCGCAAAGTGTTCGATTGTCTGGGGGGTGAGGGCAATTTCGGGGACAAGGACGATGCCCCGCTTGCCCAGTCTTACTGCTTCTGCCAGAGCCTGTAAATATATCTCCGTCTTGCCGCTCCCGGTAACACCATAGAGCAGGGAAACTCTGGGCTGGGTTGATGGTTGAAGCAAACTGGCTCGAATAGAATCTAAGGCGGCTTTCTGGGCTGGTGTTAGCGTTAGCTGTCTTGAGGGTGTAATGCCTTCATAAGAGATGGGTTCTCTGGTTACTTCAACCTGCTGCAGTTCTATTAAGCCCCGGCTTGCCAGCGCTTTAATCACTAATGAAGAGCAATTAACCACCCTTCTGGCTTTGGCTAAGGGCACTGGCTTAGCCTGTCGAACGAGGAAGTCGAGGAGAGCTGCCTGTTTTGTCGCTCTTTTCCGTAGTTTGTCTGCTTCCTCCCGGGCTACCCCCGTCTCGACTTTCAGGCTGAGGTAGGTTTCCAGCTTGGGTCTGGCTCTAATCGGCTCAAGTTCATAGCTCCTGGTGACCAGGCTCTGCCTGACCAGCTGGGAAACGACGTTTTGAGCCTTCTTCTTGCCCAGAGCCTTCTCCAGCTTCTTGAGGCTGACCCGGCCTTCTTTCTGGAGCAGTTGGAGGGCTTGCCTCTGCTCCGGGGTAAGAGAAGAGGGGTCATACTCTTTAGCGTTTGCTGCAGAGATAAAGATGATTGGTTTCCGCTCAAAACC
>CAZHRL010000039.1:0-7588 GCA_964534815.1 uncultured Dehalococcoidales bacterium
GGAGGTATAAAGCCTTGAAGAAAAAAGAAATTGGGATTGGTTTGATGGGGCTGGGCACCATTGGGGGGCAGGTGGCGAAGGTTTTAACGGAAAAGGCGGAAACTCTGGCGGAGCAGGTGGGTTGTCCCCTTGTCCTGCGCAAGGTGAAGGTTTTGCCCCAGGACTTAGCCCGACCCCAGGCACGGAAGATGGGTCTTAAGCTCTTTACCACAGATGAGGACGAGTTTTTCCGCGAACCCGATATAGATATCGTCGTGGAGTTGATTGGTGGCGAGCACCCCGCTTATGAATACCAGAAGAAGGCGCTGCTCGCCGGGAAGCATGTGGTTACCGCTAACAAAGAGGTTATCGCCAAGCACGGCGTGGAGCTGTTCTCGCTGGCTCAGGAAAATAATGTCAGCCTGCGTTATGAAGCCAGTGTTGGCGGTGGCATCCCCCTCATTGCCCCCTTCCAGCGCGACCTCCTGGCTAATCGAATCAACGCCGTTTCTGCTATTATCAACGGCACCACCAACTATATCCTCACGCGAATGGCAAAGGACGGCGTCGATTTTTCCTTTGCCCTCGGGCGCGCTCAGGAACTGGGCTATGCTGAAGCCGACCCCGGGAACGATGTCGAGGGGCTCGATGCTGCCTATAAGCTGGCGATTCTGGCGACTCTGGCTTTTCATACGGAAGTTCGCCCCGAGGATGTCTACCGTGAAGGGATTTCACGGCTGGCGAGCCGGGATTTCCAGTATGCCAAGGAGCTTGGTTTTGCCATTAAGCTGCTGGCCATCGCTAAACAGGATGATAAGTCCATTGAAGTCAGAGTACACCCTGTCTTCATTCCTGAAGACTCGTTCCTTGCTAGTGTCGGCGGCGTCTATAATGCCATCCTCGTTGATGGCGACCTTGTCGGTAAGGTGCTCTTCTTTGGCGAGGGTGCCGGCGCTTTGCCCACCAGCAGCGCTGTCGTGGCTGATATAGTCGCCGCGGCGCAGGAAACCCTGTTTAACGTGCCCGCTCGACCTGTCTGGAAGCTGCGGCCGGGCAAGGTCATTAAGCCCATGTCAGAGATTAAGACCCAGTATTACCTCAGGTTGACCGCGGCCGACCGCCCCGGTGTTCTCGCTCAGGTTGCCCGGGTTCTGGGTGATAACCAGATTAGCATCTCTTCGGCGATTCAGAAGTGGTCCGACCCGGTAGCACAGACCGCCGAGGTCGTTATCATCACTCATCCCGCGCAGGAACGGGGGATGCAAGCAGCTCTCAGGGAACTCGGCAGCCTGCCTGTGGTCAAAGAAATAAGCAGCTTCGTCAGGGTTGAAGCTTAAAGTGAGGCATTATTTACTTTTGATTGATGCTGGTGTCATTGCGAGAAGTCCTTCACAAGTGAAGGACGACGAAGCAATCTCAATGATGTGTTACACTGGTTCTCGATTATATACCAACCAAAAGTAACCTAAAGTGAGGCAGAGATGAAACAAGGAGTTTTAGCCCGCTACAAGGACTTCCTCCCCGTTACCCCGAAAACACCCTTAATCACTATGGGTGAAGGGGATACTCCCTTAGTCCGCTGCCCCAATCTGGAAAAGGAAATCGGCTGTGGGGAGCTTTATTTTAAGCTCGAGGGGTGTAATCCCACTGGCTCTTTCAAAGACAGAGGGATGGTGATGGCTGTCGCCAAAGCAGTGGAGGAGAAGAGCCAGGCCATCATGTGCGCCTCAACCGGTAACACCAGCGCCTCAGCAGCAGCATACGCCGCCTATTGTGGACTTGCCGCCATCATCATTATCCCCAAGGGCAAGATTGCGCTGGGCAAGCTGGTTCAGGCGATTGTTTATCGTGCCAAAATCGTTATGATTGACGGCAACTTTGACCAGGCTTTGCAGACAGTTCGAGCCTTGACCAAGAAGCACCCTATCACTCTGGTCAACTCGCTCAACCCCTACCGCATTGAAGGGCAGAAGACAGCCAGTTTTGAAATCGTTGACGTGTTAGGGGAGGCTCCCGATTACCTCTTCATCCCCGTCGGCAACGCCGGCAACATCACCGCTTATTGGAAAGGTTTTGTCGAGTATTATCAGAAAGGGAAGGCGAAGCAGAAGCCCAAGATGATGGGGTTTCAGGCGGAGGGCGCCGCACCTATCGTCAGAGGACATGTTATTGAGAAGCCAGAGACGGTAGCTTCAGCCATACGAATTGGCAATCCGGCAAGCTGGAAACAGGCGGTCGCCGCTCGCGATGAATCTGGTGGCACCATTGATATGGTCAGCGATGAAGAGATTCTGGCTGCCCAGAGCCTGCTGGCAGCCAGGGGCGGCATCTTCGGCGAGCCCGCCTCCGCTGCTTCTCTGGCGGGTTTAATCAAGCTTTCGCGCCGGGGGATGGACTTCTCCCAGAAGAAGGTGGTCTGTGTCGTCACCGGCACCGGTCTCAAGGACACAGACATTGCTCTCAAGAAAGCTGAGCCGTTCCTTGAGCTTCCTGCCGATTTAGCCGCCGTGGAGCAAGCTTTAGGCTTAACTTAACATAACGTTTGAAACGAATCAAAGCTAATCAGCTCTAATCAGATACGAATCGTTTCCCGAAAAATTAAGTGGTATATTTCATATCTAATCAGATAGCAATTGTTTTGGAAAACAAAGGAGGTCTAAAAATGGCTAAATTGGTCAGAGAAAACGTCGAAGACATGTCCAAGCATTTTCATTACTATCCCAAGATAGCTCCTTTGCTCACCGCTCACTTCAAAGGCAGGGACAACCTCATGCCCGCTGCCTGGACAACGCCCATATCCGTCATTCCGCCGCTTTACGGAGTAACGGTCTCCCCCAAGCGTTTCACCTATAAGCTTATTGCGGAAAGCAAGGAATTTGGCATCAATTTCCTGCCCTTCGAGATGGCTAAGCTGGCGGCAGCTGTGGGTGGCAGCAGTGGCTACGACACCGATAAATTCAAGAAGTTCAATATTGCCAAAGAGAAGTCGGTGAAGACATCTGTGCCCATCTTGAAAGATGCCTATGCTGCTTTCGAGTGCCAGTTAATCGATGATAGGGAATATGGCGACCATCACTGGTTGGTGGGTGAGGTAGTTGCGATACACTGGGAGAAGGAGGTTTTCCAGGCGAATGACCTCCTGGATATGAAGAGGGTCAGTCCCCTCCTTTATATGGGACGTGATATCTATCCCACAGTGGCTAAAGATTCCATAAAGGTGCTCGACCGCGAAGTCTACAGCAAGGGAATTTAGAAAAGGCAGGCTTATTTGCCAAAGTTTAAGGAACTGTTCAATTTAAAACGGCTCTACTATGGGTGGGTCATCGTCCTTCTCGCTCTATTCATTGTGCCCGCGCAGGGCATCGCCGTTTATTCTTTTGGCATATTTTTAAGACCGTTGACCCTGGAGTTTGGCTGGGAGAGGGGAGCGGCATCTGGCGCCTTCTCCGCCATGATGCTAATCGGAGGGGGGCTTGCCATTATTGCGGGGAGACTGGCGGATAAATACGGTCCCCGACTGCTTCTCACCATCAATGGCTTGCTCTACGGGCTGGGGTTTCTGTTAATATCGCGGGTCAGCTCGTTGCTGCAGATGTACCTCATCTGGGGCGTCATCATGGGGCTGGCTTTTAGCTGCGGCTTCATCCCCATTGTCTCGACAATACCCAGATGGTTTATTAAAAAGCGGGGAGTGGCGCTGGGAGTTGCTGTTGCCGGCTATGGCTTGGGTGAGATAATATCGCCGCCTTTAGCTCAATGGCTTATCTCTTCTTACGGCTGGCGGCAGGCTGCCATCATTCTGGGCATTATCATTCTGGTTCTCGTTATCCCTCTGGCGCAGTTTATGAAGCACAGCCCCCAGCGTATGGGGCTCAAGCCTTACGGAGAGGACGAGAAGATAGATGAGAGTCAGAAACAGTCCCTGCTCGCGGTGCGAGCGGAGCCTGCCTTCGCGGATGCGGTCAGAACCGGCGCTTTCTGGTTCTTCAGTCTGATACTGTTCGGTTACTCGTTCTCCTTCGGGGTGCTGATTGTGCATGTTGCCCCCTACGCTATTGATATGGGCATTTCCGCCCTCGTCGCTGCCAGCATTGTCTCCATCGTCGGTGGAGCGAGCATTATCGGTCGGTTTTCCACGGGCTTTATCTCTGATAAGATGGGAACCAGGCGGGTGCTTCTTATCTGGATAGCAATATTAACAGTAGCCCTCATCTGGCTGGTATTTGCTCGAGAGGTCTGGATGTTTTATCTCTTTGCCGCCGTTTATGGTGTTGCCTACGGTGGTATTGTGCCGCTCTATACCCTCACTACCGCTGAGTTATTTGGGCTTAAATCTTTAGGTATAATATCGGCGACAGCCTTTTTTATGGGCGCCATCGGCGATGCTATCGGCGCGCCGGTAGCGGGAAGCATCTTTGACGTTAGCGGCAGTTATCAACTGGCTTTGATAATTTGTGTTATTATTGGAGTGCTATCGGTCGTTCTTAGCTTGATTTTACTGAGGTCGAAGACGCAATATGGTGAGGATGCGGCGAAGATTATTCTGAAAACATAATCGGGGAGACAATTTAATGCTGGTAAAGGAGGGGTGCAGTGTTTGACGAAGCCAAGATTAGTGCGGCTGTTCTTTCTCTGATTGAAGCAATTGGCGAAGACCCGAAACGGGAAGGTCTGGTGGAGACACCGAGACGTGTGGCGGAGATGTATGCCGAGCTCTTTATGGGGATTGACGTTGACCCCAGAGGAGAGCTACGGGTCGGCTACGAGCTTGGGCACCGCGAGATGGTCATCGTGAGGGATATTCCCTTTTACTCTATGTGCGAGCATCATCTTTTGCCCTTCTATGGTACGGTCAATATCGGCTATATCCCTGACGTCAGCGGACGGGTGGTCGGCATCAGCAAGTTAGCCCGTGTGGTGGAAATTGTGGCACGGCGTCTTCAGATTCAGGAGAGGATGACCACAGAAATTGCCGATGCCATTATGGAGGGACTGAAGCCGTCCGGGGTGGTGGTAGTAGTTCAGGCGGAGCATATGTGCATGATTATGCGCGGCGTCAAAAAGCCGGGGAGCAATATCATTACCTCAGCCATCAGGGGAAGTTTCTACACCCGCCCGGACTCCAGAGCGGAGTTCTTCTCTCTGCTACAGGGGAGCAGACATGGCTCCTAACCGCCCCTGTTCAGTTACAGTTGGTGCCAAAGAGCAGGGTTGCAAGAAGGGGGCGCAGCCCCCTTATAAAATATTTTCCCCTTCCCCTCAGCGAGGGGAAGGGGTCTGGGGATAGGGTCATACATCTATATGGGAGAAAGCAGAATCTACTAACCTCTAGGGCTAGAGTGGCGTGTCTAACTCCTGGTTCGGCATCTCGAAGTATTTGTGGAAAGCCGCGGGGAGCTTGCGGTAGTCCACGCGGGCGGCTATTTCGGACAGGTCGACGGAGTTG
Organism: uncultured Dehalococcoidales bacterium; assembly: GCA_964534815.1. Taxonomy (GTDB): domain Bacteria; phylum Chloroflexota; class Dehalococcoidia; order Dehalococcoidales; family CAZHRL01; genus CAZHRL01. The sequence continues at coordinate 5,426 of CAZHRL010000039.1, forward strand.
TATGTGTTCCAGAACAGGACTACCTTATCCTCCAAATGGTTCCTCTTAATGTAGTCCAGTATCCCCGCCAGGGTCTTCCCGGTGTATGTGCCATCGAGCTTGATTTTCTCCAGAGAGTGCATGAGCAGTATGGCTTCCTTCCCCTCTTTGGTGAATTGAGCGTATCTTTCCCCTCTGAAGTCCTGGAGTATGGTGAGGTCTGCGTCCTTCACACTTGGCTCCGGGAACTCTGGTTCGCTTTGGCGAATATACTGCACAATGCGGTTAATCAATGCTGCTGTTTGTTGAGTTGTGGCGCCAGAGACATTAACCCCGATTACTTTTGTCTTGAGGTTAGCTAGTCGGCAGCCCAGCCACAGCCCGCAGAGTGTTCCCAGACTGCCGGCGGTAACAAAAAGGTAGTCGGGTTCCGGTAATTGTCCTGACTTGATTTGTTTCCTGAGTTCAAACGCTGCATTGACGAACCCTAGACTGCCCAGCTCATTGCTGCCCCCGATGGGTATGAAGTAAGGACGCCGGAAGGAACTCAAGAAGAGCTGCCATCGGATTGCCCACTTCCACATTTTGGGAGAGACCCTTACCATCTTCGCCTTGTGGTAGTAGTCGAGGAGCATGTTTCTCTTCGTTGCTTCAGAGAGAGGGTGCTCCATAAGGAGAAGGATGGATTTCATCCCCAGCCTTTGCCCGTGGATGGTAGTCGCCAGGGAAAAGTTTGAGCCGATGCCTCCCCCCGTGATGAGGGTTGCTGCCCCCCTTTGTTTGGCTTCTGCCAGAATGAATTCAAGCTTTCTTACTTTGTTGCCGCCGTAAATGTTTGAGGTCAGGTCGTCTCTCTTAACGTAGAGGTTTTTGGCGCCAACCTGTTTCCCCAGGTTTTCCAGCTTCTGGACAGGGGTGGGGAGATTGCCCAGAGGCATCCAGGGTATCTTGCCCTTCAGCTCGGGATATACTTCAAATATCGCCGGGGTTTGGGTTACATCTGCCATTCGCTCGCTCCTCTCATAATGGACTCTAGTCTTTATACTTCACTGGGCGATAAATTGCAAGTGGTCTCTTCTCCCATTATCTGCACTACGATTTCTCTTGAGCGGGGCCGATTATCAAAATCCACAAGGACTACCTGCTGCCAGGTGCCCAGTGCTAGTCTCTTCTCAGTAATCGGGATGACCAGCGAGGCGCCCAAAAGCGAGGCGCGGACGTGGGAATAGCCATTACCGTCTCCCCAGCGCTGGTCATGTTCATAGGTGATACTCCTGGGGACAAGCCGCTCCCACATCTTCTTGAAGTCGGCAACCAGCCCCGATTCGTGCTCGATGGTGGTTACCCCGGCGGTTGAGCCGGCAACGAAGACAGTAACTGTGCCGTTATTTATCTTGGCGTTCCATACTTCCTGTTCCACCTGCGGCGTAACATCTATAATATCGCATTCTCCTTTAGTTTTAAGGCTGATTCTTTTCGTGACCACCATCTGCGCACCTCCAAAATCCAGGTTCTACTCTATTGCTATAGTCTTATTAGCGGCTGTCAAGGTTAATTACTGGCTCTGGGTTATCACGACTTCCCAGTTCATGTCCTCCAGTTCTTGCTTGGTAAATACTCTTGAGTACACCACGTTTCCCGCGGAGTCTTTGGCTTCTATTAGAAAAGAAGGGGATTCCCTAAGGAAGTATTTAGGCTTAATTACTTCGCCAGGTTTAACTTTACCGGTCAGTGTTGCATTGCCGGTCAACGCACCTTCTGGTACGTCATCAATAAACACACTTAAAGTTTGTGTCGTATCATTTTTTATTTGGAAAGGCGCAACCCTCTCACATCCAGTAGCCGTCGCTAAAATCAGAATTAACAGAATTAATACTGCTGATAGCCTTAGCTTACTCATGGCCGCCCTCCCGGAATCTCTTCCCCCTTTCGCAAAGGGGGACTAAGGGGGATTTTATGCTTCCCCTCAAATAATCGGCAGTTCGCTCTCAATGATTTCGTCTAAATCAAATACCGGTCCATCTTTGCAGACTTGCTTGAGACCCTGTTTGGTCTTCACCGTGCAGCTGTAACAAACGCCTCGCCCGCATCCCATCCTCACTTCCAGGGAAATCTGGACAGGCTTTCCTTCCAGACCGAGTTTTTGCTTATTCCGCATCATATCCCGATACATCGCCATGGGTC
>CAZHRL010000040.1:0-7480 GCA_964534815.1 uncultured Dehalococcoidales bacterium
TCTTGAAGAAGCTGTCCACTTCCGCTTTCTTGGTGCAGTCTACCTTCCCTGCCACGCAGCGGCGCCCCATCTTGCGTATTTCTCTGGCGACTGCTTCCAATTCTTCGCCGGCGACGAGGTCGCAGATGGCAACGTCCGCGCCGACCTCAGCAAAGCCGAGAGCCACCCCCCTGCCTATGCCTCTCCTGGCTCCGGTGACAACAGCAACTTTACCTTTCAGAGAAAAACCGGGTGCGTACAACCGTGTAACCTCCTTTGTTTTTACTTGCTTTTTGTTGAGATTCAACTCAAGGGCAACCCCATCCCCTTGACCCCCTTCCCCTTAAGGGGAAGGGGAATCACCTTAGAAGGGGGCTGCGCCCCCTTCTGACAACCCCTGCTTTTTACCAGTCATTAGAGGAGTCCTTCTTTGAAGGACGACGAAGCAATCTCTAGCTCCACATTCAGGCAAAACTTCCAATATGAAATTCTGTTTCCTCGAAGCCGTTACAGGCTGACGCCGCCATCCACGACAATAGTCTGCCCGGTCATATACCGGGAGGCGTCTGAGGCTAGGAAGAGCGCCGCAGCGGCAATGTCCGCCGGTTGAGCCATCCGACCGAGGGGGATACCCGCCTCAAGCTGCTTCTTGCCTTCTGGCTCGCCCCATCTTCTCCGGGTCATCTCTGTCTGAATCCAGCCGGGGGCAATGGCATTTGCCCGAATACCGCATGGGCCAAGCTCCGCTCCCAGAGACTTAGTGAGCATCACTACTCCCGCCTTGGCTGCGGAGTAAGGCATGGACTTTCTCGAGGGGAACATGGCATCAACGGAAGCGATGTTAATGATGTTGCCGCTTTTTTGCTCCGCCATCACTTTGCCTACCGCCTGACTGCAAAGGAAGCAGCCTTTCAGGTCGATATCAACCACCCAGTCATAGTCCTTTTCCGCCCAGTCAAGTATCGGGGTTTTTTCGCCGAGGACAGCAGCGTTATTCACCAGTATATCAATGTGCCCGAACCTCTTGAGCACCCTCGCCACCATCCGGTCAACGTCAGCCTTGCGACTGACATCCACCTTAACTGCCAGAGAGCGCCGCCTCATCCCCCTGATTTCCCTGGCTGCCGCCGCCAATTCGCCATCCGCGATGACAGCGTCGCAGACAGCAACATCAGCTCCAGCCTCAGCGAACATCAGAGCAATCGCCTTGCCCAGCCCTCGCCTCGCCCCGGTCACGATGGCTACTTTGCCTTCCAGGGAAAAACTGGGTAGGTACATCTTTTACCCCCTTCTCAGTTTTTAGTAATCTTAAGTGCTATGAATCCGCTTTGTCAAAGCTGGCGACAGCCACCACCCTATCGCCGGGGTCGAGCTTCATCAGGCGCACGCCCTGAGTGCTCCTGCCCTGGACGGTGATGCCCTGCTTCGGGTCTTTTTCCTTTACCGGAGTGTTGATGACAAAGCCCTCGGCGGAGATAATCATTACCTGTTCTGTTTCTAAAACCAGCTTGGCTGCCGCCACATCCCCCGTCTTTTCCGTAATGCGGAAAGTCCTGACCCCACCACCAGCGCGGTGCTGCCGCGGGTAAGACCTCATGGGAGTGAGCTTGCCGAAGCCATCGGCGGTAACGGACAGAACAAAAGCGTCTGGCCGGACCACATCCATACTGACTACCCGGTCGTCAGGTGGCAAGCGAATGCCGCGCACTCCACCACTGGTCCTCAGACTGGTTCTTAACTCGTATATCGGAAATCTGATGGACTGTCCTTTTTGCGTCACGATGATAATTTCATCTTTCTCCGTAGCCAGGCGTGCTGCCACCACTTCATCGCCTTTCGCCACATCCATGGCGATAAGCCCGCTGCTACGCACAGAAGCATAGTTGGCTATCGATGTTCTCTTTATCTCGCCACGGGCGGTAGGCAACAAGAGGGAAGTCTCTGGATTAAACTCAGGAACCGCTACCATTGCGGCAACCTTCTCATTCTCAGCAATGGGGAAGAGATTGACTACCGCCGTACCTTTGGTCATACGGGAGATGTCTGAGGGGATTTTATAGCACTTGAGGGAGAAGACTTTGCCCCGATTGGTAAAGAAGAGCAGGTTGTCGTGATTATCCGCCCCCACCAGCAGCTTGACAGCATCCTCTTCTCTGACCTTCATCCCCAGAATGCCCTTACCGCCACGGTGCTGGAGGCGGAAGCTTAATATGGGCGTGGTCTTGACATAGCCACGATTGCTCAGGGTTACCACCACCCTCTGTCTGGGGATGAGGTCTTCTTCATTGAATTCCTTAGCCTCTTCCCCTCTTATCTCCGTACGCCGCTCGTCGCCGTACTTCGACTTCAACTCGTCCACTTCCTGCTTTGTCAGGAAATATATCTTCTTGGGGTTAGCTAGGAGGTCTTCCAGATAGGCAATCGTCTTTAATACTTCCTCATACTCCTCCAGTATCTTCTTTCGCTCCAGATTAGCCAGTCGGCGTAGCTGCAAATCGAGGATAGCCTGAGTCTGAGCCTGCGAGAAGCCGAACTCGTCCATCAGATTCTGGCGGGCAATATCCGCTGTTTCCGACTGGCGGATGGTGGTGATTATTTCATCCAGATGGTCGAGGGCAATCTTGAACCCTTCCAGAATATGGGCTCTGTCTTTAGCTACTTTAAGCTCGAACCGGGAGCGCCGGGTGATAACCTCATAGCGGAATTCGATGAAATACTGGAGCGCTTCTTTCAGGCTGAGGACGCGGGGCTGATTCTCCACCAGAGCCACCATGTTAACAAAGAAGGCTGATTGCATGGCGGTATGCTTATAGAGGTTGTTTAAGACCTGCTCTGGCTGGGCGTCCCTCTTTAATTCAATAACAATACGCATCCCCTGCCGGTCAGATTCGTCACGCAGCTCATTTATGCCGCTGATTTTCCTGTCCTTGGACAGCTCGGCAATCCTCTCCACGAGGGCAGCTTTGTTGGTCTGGTAGGGGAGCTGCGTGACGATTATCTTGCGGCGGTCGCCTTCTGCTTCCGCTTCGGCAAACTCCGCCCGGGCACGAACCACTATCTTGCCGTGCCCGGAAGCGTAGGCGTTCTTGATGCCCTCCTGCCCGAGAATGATGCCAGCAGTGGGGAAATCGGGACCCTTAACGAACTGCATCAGCTCATCAACCGTGGCTTCGGGGTTATCGATGAGGTAGGTAATAGCGTCACACACTTCTCCCAGATTATGCGGGGGGATATTGGTTGCCATGCCCACGGCAATACCTGAGCTACCGTTGACCAGCAGATTAGGCAACCGAGTAGGCAGCACCACGGGCTCCTTGAGGCTGTCATCGAAGTTGGGCATGAAGTCAACGGTATCCCTCTCAATGTCAACCAGCATTTCTTCGGCAATCTTAGCCAGGCGGGCTTCAGTGTAGCGCATGGCGGCTGGCGGGTCATCATCAACGCTGCCGAAGTTGCCCTGCCCATCGACCAGAAGATAGCGCAGGGAGAAGTCCTGCGCCAGACGCACCATTGCCTCATAAACGGAAACGTCACCGTGAGGATGGTATTTACCAAGCACTTCACCGACGATGCGGGCGCTCTTCTTATAAGGGCTGTTGCTCTTCAGCCCCAGACCCTCCATAACATAAAGGATGCGCCGCTGTACCGGCTTCAAGCCATCGCAAACATCAGGCAAAGCACGGGAGACGATGACGCTCATGGCATAATCCAGGTAAGAGCTCTTCATCTCCTCTTCTATATTGACGGGTCTGATTTTTCCCAGAACCATAGATTAAAACTCCTATTCCACTTCAGGTCTGTCCATCATATCGATAGGCTCCTCGGTCAGGAACTCCCCTTCTTCTCCGCTCACCGGAGCATAGCCAAGCTCCTCTTCTAACAGCTCCCCCTCACGGGGCAGTTCACGCCTGAGTAATCTATCGCCCGGATAAGGCCGACCATGCTCGAGCCCTCTGGGTGGGAAGGAAAATTTCCCTGCCTGGGAGGGGTCCTGATATATCTCTCTGATGATGATTGTCGCCACCTCTGCCGACGAATTGATGAAAGTGGCGGCATACTTGTTGCCGCCTTCCATTAGCTTAATCAGTCGTTGTGAGTGTCTGGGCTCAACCTGACCGATATATTCGCCCCGGTCACTCTCGACGATTAATCGGGTGCTATCTTTTTTCAAAAGCAACATATCGCCCGAAACCATCTTCGCCAGCACCTTTTGCGGTGCCAGATGATGAAGCCTGACTACCCCTGCCTTGCCTGTCTCCTCGATAAAAAGGTGTGGCTCAACCTTATGCGAGGTATCCGCCGAACCAGCCGCCTCCTCCAGATGGGCTAAACGGTCAAGATTTTTCCTGGCAATGCTATTATATGGGTCAAGCTCTTGAGCGCGTGCGTAGGCTTCCTTTGCCTGAGCATACTCGCCCAGTTCCATGTAAGCTCTGCCCAGCCGATTGTAGGCGTCAACATCGTTGGGGAAGTTCTCCAGCAGGCTCTTATTGGCCGCTATGGCTTCCCTCCAGCGTCCCTGCATGGCTAAAGCCACCGCCTGCTTGGTAGTCTGGCGTCTCAGCCTTACCTGCTCCTCTTCCCGATATGCCATCTAAATCTCCTGAGTCTTCCTTGCCCGGGACAACTTAGCCCTTAACTTTAGCCAAAACAACTAAATAAGTCAAAGCCTTCCAGTAGCCACTGTGGCGAGCAGGGAGACTCCCCCTGTTATTATACCGTTTCTGGCTGCGTTAAGCCTCTTTAAAAATAGTTTTTCCTCTATTTTTTAAATTGCGGGGAAGATAATGAAACACGAGAAGCAAAAAGGGCTCGCCAGCCCTGCGTCACGCGGGCAATGCGCCATCACCTTAGCTCAAAGTGACGCCGAAAAGCTAGACCCTACCCGCCCTCCTCCAGCTCAAACGCCTTGTGCAGGACACGAACCGCATCCTTGACCCTCGACTCATCAATGATGCAGGTTATCCTTATCTCCGAAGTGGTGATAAGCTGGATATTGATGCCCTGCTCACTCAATACCCGGAACATGCGGGCAGCAAAGCCGGGCGTATTCAGCATCCCGGTGCCGATGATGCTCACCTTGCCCAGCTTGGCATCGGCGACGCATTCCCTGGCGCCAATTGATTTGGCGATGGGAGTCACCACCCCCAGCGACTTCTTGAGGTCACCTTTGGTCACAGTAAAGGTTAGGTCGGTAATGTTGTTAATGCTGGCATTCTGGACGATAGTATCAACGCTGATGCCCGCCTTGGCGAGCGGTTCAAAGAGCGCGGCGGCAATGCCCGGCCGGTCGGGAACGCCAACCACCGTTATCTTAGCGACATCAAGGTCGTGAGCAATACTGCGCACCTTGTTTCTTACTTCCATTGATAATTTCCCTCCATGAATCAGTGTGCCCGGCTTATCATTGGAGCTGGAAGCGACCCGAATGGGCACATTGTATAGTTCCCCCAGCTCGACGGCACGGGGATGTATTGCCTTAGAGCCATAGGTTGCCACCTCCAGCATCTCTTCATAGCTAATCTCCTTGAGCGGTCGCGCCTCAGGAACAAGGCGCGGGTCAGCCGTATAAATCCCCTCGACATCCGTATATCTCTCACAGATATCCGCTTTCAGGGCTGCCGCCAGAGCGACGGCGGTGGTATCCGAGCCACCCCGCCCCAGGGTGGTGATGTCCATCTCATCGGTAATCCCCTGAAAACCGGCAACGATGACGATATTCCCTTCGTTCAGCTCCTCTACGACGCGCCTGGGGTCAATTTTCAGAATGCGCGCCCGACTGTAGTTAGCATCGGTCTTGATGCCCGCCTGGGCGCCGGTGAGGCTGATTGCTTTATAGCCCATATCGTGAAGAGCCATGGTGACCAGCGTGCAGGCGACAATCTCCCCCGTGGAAAGCAAGAGGTCAAGCTCCCGCTTATCCGGCTGCCGGGACACCTGATTCGCCAGTTTTATCAGGTCGTCGGTGGTATCACCCATCGCCGAGACAACAACCACCACCTGGTCGCCTTTGTCCTTGCGGGCGGCGATACGCTGCGCCACGTTCTTGATTTTCTCGGCATCCGCCACCGATGTACCACCGTATTTCTGAACAATTAAAGCCATTTATTTAACCCCAAGACTCAAGTAACTAGCCTTCTCTGTTTTCCTTCTACAAAGTTACCCTTTTATATGCCCACTCTTTCAAATTTCAAGTCATTATTTTCTACCTTATATTTGAAGAAGGCAATACCACGGTCACTGAAATCGCTATTCTTGGCTTTAGTGACTGCTTCCCTATTAAAATCAAATGCAATCAAAATTGGCTGAACTGTTTCAATCTCACTCCCAGCAAGCCTTCCCGCCACCCACTTAGAATAATCGATGACTTGAGAAACATCTTCAGCACCCGCTAAATCTCGTTTCAATTCGACGACAGTAAATTTATATCTCAGGGGTAAACCGGTATATCTTATATTCTTGTGATAACAGAGGATATCAATATTTTTCCTTGTTACATGATAGGGGACATTGTTTGCAAACCATTCTAAATCTTCAGTGGGGCCAAAAATCTCTCTAAGGTCGCTTCTGTTAGGACTATCGACGTTTTTTATCAGCCAAGCTCTAATTATATCTTCTAAATATGCTTTACCATCCTGACTCAACGGTAATGTGATTTTAGTCCTGATTTTTGAAGGGTATGGTTTAATTTGAGCAGGTTTATTAATAGCGTTCCCATTAAGCTTGACTAGTAACTCTATCAATGTCTCGGCCGCCTCAGGATTAATGGTATTAACGCCTCTCGCCCCCTGAATTTTCCTGTAAAACCATCCCCAGAATTTTGACTCGTATTCTTTCGTAGAAAAAAGGTAATCTTCGGGGACTGGCTCATCGAAGTAATTTAGACATTCAATCTCCAGTCTTATTGGCCAAGTCTCATCTACACATCCTATCGGTGTTATATCGAAGAATGGCTCACTAGAAACCCTAAAGATTCCGTGAAAGCCTTTCTGCCTTTCGTATAAAAATACTAGGTCTCCTACCCTTGTCCCTAGAATATCTGCGAACATTGCAAGGTAAGGCTTTCGAGGATTTTTCAAATTTTCTTCAATTAGGCCTTCAAAGGAGTCAGGTATTCCCTTTACGCCAACTCCCCAGAAGCTATTATCCCGTACAACAGGGAAGGTTCTTTCATCTGTAATGAAAACGTGTGCTCTCATTTTAATGTCCCTCGCTCTTGAAGGGAGTCTGCCCCGTCAACGCTCGATATTTAGGAAATTCTTTGTAGATGTGCTGCAACGAAGCTAAATATCCATTATCTAATATAATTTGTTCGATAGCTTGACTAAAAGTCATTTCGCGATTTGACATTTTTATTCCTGTTTAAAGTTTTGATTCACCAATTGGAATCGCTTCTGTTAATTCATAATCCACGATTTCAAGTTGCTCATTATCTCCATCGCTAATTTTCACTTCAGTTTCTATATCAAAAAGTGCTGCGACTAATTTTGCTTCTAAATCC
>CAZHRL010000041.1:0-7334 GCA_964534815.1 uncultured Dehalococcoidales bacterium
AGCAATGGTATCGGAGCTAAAAAGGGGAGATAAGGTTATCACCGCCGGTGGTATCTACGGCGTCATCGAAAGCGTCAGCGAAGATAGCGTTGTCATCAAGGTGGAATCGGGGGTACTGTTAAGGGTAGTTAAACAGAGCGTTAGCATCAGAAAAGATTAACGAGCGGTTTCAGAACGCCTCCAAGCCTTCTCGCCAAGCTAGCCTTCCTTATTGGGGGAAAGGAGCACTCCTATGAGCAGGAAACAGAAGATAATAGTCAGCCTGATTACAGTCGCACTGGTGGCTATCCTGACCTTTTCTGGCATTGGCTGGGGCTTCACTCACCGTGACCTGGACGTGGCGAAAAACGAACTTTCGGGCGCAAAGATGACACTGGCAACCAAAGAAGGCGAGCTATCCGCCATCAGAGACGAACTCTCGGCGATAAAGAATGAACTGAAATCCATGCAGGCATACCTTTCCAGCGCCGAGGCGGGATTACAGTCAGCCAACAACTTTCTCTTGAAGGTAAAAACAGAGCTTGAGGATACCAAAACCAAGCTGGCTAACCTCCAGGGTAATGCCTATAACCTGCACAACCTCACTTCTGAGGAAGTTATCGAGTTCATGGAAATAGACAAGACCAACCTGAACGAGTATGTTGAAGGGAAGTATGTCTGTTCTCACTTCGTCCGGGATGTCAACGATAACGCAGAAAGGCAGGGTATCCGCTGTGCCATTGTTCTCATAAGCTTTCCGGAGCAATCTCACGCTATCGTCGCCTTTAACACTACTGATGAAGGCATGGTCTACTTCGACGCCATCACTGATGACAGGGTAAAGCCAGTTATCGGTAAGGAATACTCGCGCTGCATTGAACCGAAAAATAGTCGTAACTACGCAGAGTCTGACTTTGATGATACTATAGAAGACATCATTGTTATCTGGTAGCAAAATGAATCAGTATGACTATGTCATCGTGGGGAGTGGCATTGCCGGGCTATACTTTGCCCTGCTCGCTAAAAAGCAGGGTAGCGTGCTCATCATCACCAAGGGCAGCATCGACGACTGCAACACCAAGCATGCTCAGGGTGGGATTGCTGCTGCCATCGGCAGGAATGACTCCGCCGAGCTTCACTTTAAGGATACCATCGCTGCCGGCGCCGGTCTCTGCAATGAGGCGGCAGTGCGCATTCTCGTTGAAGAAGCCCCCGACCGCATTGCCGACCTGGTGAACTTTGGCGTCCCCTTTGATACTGTCGATGGCGAGATTGCCCTGACCATGGAGGCCGCCCACAGCGTGCCCCGCATCCTCCATGCTGGTGGCGATGCCACCGGTGAGCACATCGAAGTAACTCTCAGCAACCGGGTGCGGGCAGCTAAAATTCGCGTGCTGGAGTATTACCTGGCAACAGAGATTCTGGTGGAAAGGGGCAGAGTCCAAGGGATAAGAGCCCTGGATTGCCTCACGGGGCACATCGAGGAGTTCGACTGCCGCTACCTGATTCTGGCTACCGGCGGCTCCGGGCAGCTCTATAAACTCACCACCAACCCGTCCGTTGCCACCGGTGATGGCATTGCCCTGGCTTTCAAAGCTGGCGCCGAAATCACTGATATGGAATTCTTCCAGTTCCACCCCACCGCCCTTGCCATGCCGGGAGTCAGCCCCTTCCTCATCTCGGAAGCGGTCAGGGGTGAGGGTGGCGTGCTGCGCAACATAAAAGGACAGCGCTTTATGCCAGACTATACCCCTGAAGCTGACCTGGCGCCACGGGATGTCGTCGCACGGAGCATCTTATATGAGATGGAGAAGACAGGGGCGGATAAAATCTTCCTCGATGTAACACACCTGCCATTCCACGTGATTACCACCCGCTTCCCGCATATCTACCGCTTCTGCCTCGACCACGGGCTGGACATCACCAAAGAGCCGATTCCGGTAGCGCCGGCAGCCCATTACATGATGGGTGGCGTCGAGACCAACCTCTGGGGCGAGACCAATATTGCCGGGCTGTTCGCCGCGGGGGAAGTCGCCTGCACCGGCGTCCATGGCGCCAACCGCCTCGCTTCGAACTCAATGCTCGAGGTGCTCGTCTTCAGCAAGAGGATTATGGAGAGAACGGCAACGGGAACACAGGTAGAGTCGTCTCCCCCCGATAAGAACAAATCAGTTTACTATCAGCTACCCGAGCGCCCGGTAACCAGCGGTGTGCCTCCAGCCAGCCTCCCGGCACTGCAACAACTGCTGTGGGAGAAGGTGGGCATTATCCGCAACGAAAAAGGTCTCACTGAGGCCGCCAGCACTCTGGCTACCTGGCAGAAGATGCTGCCCCCACCCATTGACCGCCCCTCGTATGAACTGAGCAACCTGCTCCTGACCGGCCGACTGGTCGCTGAGGCTGCTTTGCTCAGGAAAGAGAGCCGCGGCGCCCACTTCCGCTCTGATTTCCCGCAGCCGTCAGCGGAGTGGCAGAAGCATATTGTGTTTAAGGAGAAGTAGATAGAGAAGGGGATAGGGTCATCCGAAATAAACTCTTCCCTATTTCCAGAGAGGGGTGAGGTAATTGAATAAACCCCAATTATCTGAGAAACAAATAGACAGAATAATAGACCTAGCGCTGGAAGAAGACCTCAGCCACGGCGACGTCACCAGCGAGACGCTGCTCCCACCCCAGCTCTACGGAAAAGCCTCGGTGCTGGTCAAGGCGAAGGGAGTGCTGGCGGGCATCGAGGTGGCGAAACGGGTATTCCTCAAGGTTGACCCGTCGCTTAAGGTAGAAATACTGCTTCAGGATGGCAGCCGGATAAAGCCGGCAGACATTGCGGCTACCATTTCGGGGAAAGTGACCGGTATCCTCAAAGCGGAACGCACCGCCCTCAACTTCTTACAAAGGCTCAGCGGGATTGCCTCCTTAACGGCACAATATATTGAAGCCATAAAGGGCAGCCAGGCGGTCATCACCGATACCCGCAAGACCACGCCCGGTCTGAGAATGCTGGAAAAGTATGCCGTGCGGATGGGAGGCGGGCAGAACCACCGCTTTCATCTGGGCGATGCCCTTCTGATTAAGGATAACCACCTCGTGGCATTGCGCTCGCAGGGCGAGAGCCTGAAGGAGATTGTTGCCCGGGCGAAGCAAAAAGCTCCCAGAGGAATCAAGGTAGAGGTGGAGGTGGGTAATTTTCAGGAAGCGATGGAGGCGGTGGAAGGGGGGGCGGACATCATCATGCTGGACAACATGAGCCTCGAGGAAATGCGCCGTGTTGTCGCTGCCGTCTCGGGTAAGAGCAAGTTTGAAGCCTCAGGAGGTATCACACTGGAAAACGTCCGGGATGTCGCCCTGACTGGAGTGTATATCATCTCTATCGGCGCCCTCACCCACTCACCCAGAGCCTTAGATATCAGCCTCGAGCTTGAGCCGGAGAGCCTGAAGCTCCTTTAATTTAGGGCTTGCGGGCGCTGACGAAATAGCTCTCGCTGCCTTCCTCGATTCGGATATCCACAAATCCGGCTGTGCTGAGCAGCCGCTGCATCTCATCCCTCTCAGGAATAAGGTCATCAGCCAGTGCCGGAACCTGGCAGTGAATCGCGTTGATTTCATGACGACTTGAGGTGTGGCAGATGAAAAGCCAGCCGCTGCTCTTAGTAACACGGCTAATCTCGGCAAGAGCTATCAGCTTATTATGGAAGTGTGGGAAGCAGGAATAACAGACGGTAACATCGAAGGTATTATCACAGACAGGAATCCTGGCGACGTCAGCGATAAGATACTCAATGTTCCCGTTAAAACCCTTGGCTCTAGCGCGACGCAGCATCCCTTCGGCGAAATCGAGAGCCACCAGGCGCCCGCTCCTCCTGGAGAGGATGGGAATGAGCACGCCCGTTCCCGCCCCCACATCCAGCACAGTTGAGCCGGGGGCGATATTAAGTCGCTCTGTCATCCTTTCCAGCCTTGTCGAGTCCCTTTCCGTACTGGTTTCATCCCATCTGGCGGAATAATGGTTAAAGAAATCTCTACTCACTTTTCGCTCTCCCGTGAGCCAGTTTCCTCTGCCATGCCTTTACCTTCCTCTTCGGAGAGAAGACAGCAGCCAGCATAAAGATTACCGATGAAGTCACGACAATAGTCGCACCGCTGGGAATATCGAAAAGACAGGAAAAGAAAAGACCCATCCAGCCGGAGAGAACACCGAAGGCCGCCGAGAGCAGGAACATCTTTTTCATGCTGTAGGTAAGCTGATAGGCGGCGGCCGCCGGATTAAGAATCAGGCTGAAGATGAGCAGACCACCAATGGAGCGCAGTGAAGCGGTTATGGTAGCGCCAGTCAAAAACAGAATGCCGTAGAGAATGACCGTTGCCGGGATACCTACCGAGAGTGCCATATCACGATGGAAGATGGTCGCCTGGATTTCCTTGTAGAAAAGGAAGACCAGCCCCACCACTACCGCCGCCACTATCCCCAGCAAGATAATATCACCTCTGGTAGTAGTGAGGATACTGCCCCAGAGTAGCTCCAGAGCTGCCGATTTTGTGCCGGGCATAAGCCCAAGAAAGAGAAAAGCAAGACCCAGCATGAACGAAAAGATTACGCCCACCGAGGTATCGGGGCTGAGTTCGCCGCGGTCGGCAAGAGGTCCGATAATGGCGGCGGAAAGGAGGCTGAACACCAAAGCCCCGACGAGGGGCTCAAAGCCCAGCCACAAGCCGAGCAGAGCACCGGCAAAGGCAGCGTGAGACATACAGACGCCGATAAAGGGCATGTGCATCAGAATGACAAAGACACCGATAGTAGCGCAGGCAATACCACCGAGGAAAGCAGCAAGCATGGCATTCTGCATGAACTGGTAACCGAAGATGGATAGGTCCAAACTATAACTCCTTGACTGTTAGACCGTGATAGCTTCCTGACGCCTTGCCTTCGCCACTGCGGGCGGCAGGTCATACAACTCGCCCAGCTTCTCATCGGTCAGCACTTCTTCTGGAGAGCCCTCACCGCAGATGAGTCCATCCTTCATCAAGACCACCCGGTCGCAAGCCACCGGCAGCGCGCTGAGGTCGTGGGTGACAAAGAGAGTAGTGAGGTGGCGGGTATCATGAATCAGCTTCACCAGTTGGAGTATGTCCGTCTGCGCCTTCCAGTCCAGCGAAGCGGTCGGCTCATCGAGCAAAAATAGCTCCGGCTCCTGCGCCAGACAGCGGGCGATGGCGACGCGCTGCTGCTCGCCGCCGGAAAGGTGCCCAATCGGGCGCTGAGCCAGATGGCTCATCCCCACCAACTCCATCATTTCATCGACCACCTCCCAATCATGCTTGCCCGGTCTGCGCAGCAGACCCAGCAGCCCGTAACGACCCATCACCACCGCCTCGCGGACGCTCACTGGCATACGCCGGTCGATGTCCTGGACCTGAGCCACATAGCCCACTTTTTTCCTCAGGGAATGCCCGTTGCCGGGCGTCAGATAGTGCCCGAGCACCCACACCCGACCACTGAGCAGCTTGCCCAGCCCATTCACCACAGTCAAGAGCGTGGTCTTGCCGGCGCCGTTGGGTCCGATAACGCCGACAAACTCCCCCGACTTTACCTTGAGCGAAACTCCGCGCAGTGCCACATCCTCCCGATAGGAGACAACGGCGTTATCGATATGTATCACAATGTCAGACATTTCTTACCTCGTTTCCGCTATTTAGCAATAGCTCCCAGTATCTGCGCAACGTTGTAGTCGATGGCTTTTTCCCAGGTCTCAGTATTATCAAAGCCACCGGGGAAATTAAGCAGGATTATTCTCTTGGCACCCAGCTCCTCAGCAATGCCGGCACCAGCATCTTTACCGCTATGCAAATTATCAGCTATTAAGGTTACTTCCGCTGCCCTGCCTTTATCCACCAGTTCTTGAACCACCTGAGGTGTCAGCGAATTCGGTAGACCGTAAGTAGCCACAACATTCAGCCCCATCCATTTGAGCGAGTCAGCCTGGAGGGCAGCGCAGATGACATTTGCCTGAGATATATTAGCCTTCGCCAATTTAGCTTTTATCTCAGCCTCTTTAGCGGCAATTCTCTTCTTGTATGCCTCTGCTGACTTATGGTAAGCAGCTTCATTCTTGCTATCCGCCTGGCTTAAAATAGACGCCACTTTATCCGTTGCCTCTGCCTGTGCCGGGGGTATCATCCAGCTACCATTTACCTCAACCTTAGCCACAAGGAGGTTGGGATTATTTGCCGACTCAATCATCTTGTCCGCGTATGTCTCTCCAGGCCAGCCGTGCAGGAGAAAAATATCAGACTCAGCCAGCTTTTGAATATCGCTGGGCTTAACATTAAAATCCCCCGGATGCTGCGCTGGAGGGACGAGGTTCAAAACCTCCACCCTATCGCCCGCCACCTGCTCCACAATGTAAGCGAGCAGAGAAGTGCTGGTCACCACCTTGAGCTTTTCTGTCTTTGCCGGGGCACAGCCACCAAGGGCTAAACCGGCAAGAAGCTCCACCGCCAGCAACACACTGATTATAACCCTTGAACTTTTCATAACCTCCAAACTCTCCTCTCTAGCCGATAACGTATCCGCAAGTTAATGCACCTGCAACTATTTGCTTTTAACGACAAAATTTTTTAACTCCGGCATTTCTCACAGAGTCCGAAGAAAGCCATGTGCTTCATATTCACCTTGAAGTTATTCTTCTGCTGTATGGACTGCCACAAAGAGTTTAAGAAAGACTCCTCAACGTCGATAACGCGGCCGCACTTTTCACAGACAAGGTGATGATGATGCCCCTTCCCGGCGCAGTGATAGCGCACCCGCCCGTCGCCAAAGTCTGTCTCCGTGACCAAGCCGAGTTCCTTGACCAGCTCCAGAGTGCGATAAACAGTGGAAATGTTCATATGGGGGTAGCGGGCGCGTACCTGAGCAAATATTTCTTCCGCGCTGATATGGCTATCCGCCTCCTCCACTGCCCGCAGCACCATCATCCGCTGGGGAGTCAGCCGGTAACCCATCCCGCTCAGTTTACGCGCTATCCATCTGGATTCCACGGCACCTATTATACCACCGTCTTCTGCTAGTTGCAATGGGTTGCAGAAGCAAATGTTTGCGTTTTTAAACCGTTGGGGTTGTCAGACGGGGGCGCAGCCCCCTTATATTAAAAACCCCCTTCCCCTAGCCAGGGGAAGGGGGTTGGGATAGGGTCATACATCAAAAAATTACTGCTCGGCGAACTTCTCCCGGCTGTCCAGCATAATGGTGAACGGGCCGTCATTGTGGATTTCCACCTGCATGTACTGCTGAAAACGGCCGGTAGCTACCTTCAGCCCGGTGGCGCACACCTGCTCTACGAACTGGTTAAACAATGCTTCCG
>CAZHRL010000042.1:0-7310 GCA_964534815.1 uncultured Dehalococcoidales bacterium
GAACAAGCTAATCATCGCTGGTGGTCCCCTTGCGGGGACAATGGCGCCGAGCCTGGGAAGAATTTCCGTGGGTGGCAAAAGCCCGCTGACCCTGGGCATTAAGGAAGCCAGCACTGGCGGCCCTCAGGCTCAGATGCTGGACAAGCTGGGCTTCCGAGCCATTGTCGTTGAGGGGATGCCGAAAAAGGGCGAGTTTTACCTGCTTAAGATTGATAAGAGTGGCGCAACTCTTCTGGCTGCCGATGAATATAAGGGTGTCAACAACTATCAGTTAGTGGAAGACCTGCGAAATAAGTATGGCAAGAATGTCGCCATTATCTCTATCGGTAGCGGCGGGGAGAGGAAGTACCGGTCAGCCACGGTTGCCTTCACCGATACTCTGGGAGAGCCTTCGCGGCAGGCGGGCAGGGGTGGTCTGGGGGCGGTGATGGGCGCCAAGGGGTTAAAGGCAATTGTTATTGATGATACCGGTGCCCCCGAGGTGGAGTTCGCGGATAAAGCCCTGTTCAAGGAGACGGTTAAGTCCTGGGTGAATATCGTCAGAAAGGACGTGAGCTGCGGACTCTTTGCCACCTTTGGTACGCCCTTTGCTGTCAGTATTATGAGTATGCAGGGGACAATGCCTGCAGAAAACTATACTACCGGCAGACCCAGGGAGTATCGCAAGGTCAGTGGAGAAACAGTCCGTAGAATTGTCTGGGAACGCGGCGGCAGGATGCATGGCTGCATGCCCGGCTGCGTTGTCCAGTGCTCCATAATCTACAATGATAAAGACCGGAAGCGCTTAAGCTCGGCTTATGAGTATGAAGTAATCGCTATGCTTGGCACTAACCTGGGGATTTTTGACCCTGATGCCATCGCACGGATGAAATTCATCTGTGATGATTTGGGCATCGATGCCATTGAGGTTGGCAGTGCTATGGGTGTTGCCACCAGCGCTGGCAAACTGAAGATGGGTGATGCTGAAGGAGCGATGAAGCTGCTTGAGGAAGTGGAGCAGGGCACTGAGTTGGGCTATATTCTGGCAAATGGTGTCGTTGCCACGGCGAAAGCTCTTGGTGTTACTCGCGTGCCCGCTTTCAGGGGGCAGGCGATTCCGGCACACGACCCCAGGGCAGTTAAGGGTGTGGGCGTTACCTATACCACCAGCCCGATGGGCGCCGACCATACCGCCGCGCTTACCTATCGCAACCCATTAGGGAAGACGGGACAGGCAGCGAATTCGTTGCGGTTCCAGGTGCAGGCAGCGGCCTGGGATACCTTTGGCTATTGCCTCAATGCTGTGCCCGGCGGACAGCACTCCACTTATGAGTTTCTGGCAACACTCCTCAATGCCCGCTACGGTTTGAATCTGACTGCCGACGATATCGTTGAAGTCGCCAAGCGGACTCTTAAAGAAGAACTGAAATTCAACGAAGGGGCTGAATTCAGCAAAATCTATGAGCCGTATCCCGAGTTTGTGCGCACGGAAAAGCTCCCGCCGACCAATAGCGTCTTCGATGTTGATGATGCTGAGATAAAGACCATCTGGGAGAAGCTGGATTCTTTCAAGGAGCCGAAGAAGGTGTGGGAGGTTCGCTTGCCCAATCCGCCATCGATTTTATTCGGTGCCGGTGTTTTTCAGCGGCTGGGTGAGCGGGCGAAAGCGCTCAATATGAAGAAAGTCTTCCTCATTGCTGGTCCCGTAATGAAGAGAATTGGGCTGGCTGATGCCGCCCAGAAGATGCTGGCGAATAACGGCATCGCTTCCGTCCTCTTTTCTGAAGTGGAACCTGACCCACCGATAGAGGAAATCGAGAAAGCGGGCAAGATTTATAAGGAAGAAGGCTGCGATAGCATTGTGGGGCTGGGTGGCGGTAGCTCCATGGATGCCGCTAAGGCAGTGGCGGTGAGGGTGACCCATCCCGGCATCATGCAGGAGTATGGCGTTATGGTGGGTGGAGCGGGTAAGATTAAGCCACCGCTGCCGCCGATAATCTGCATCCCGACGACCTCCGGTACGGGCAGCGAGGTGAACCAGTACGCTATCATTACTGATACAGAGAGGAATGTTAAGTACATTGTGCTGAGCGACCTGCTTGTCCCCAGGCTGGCTATCGTCGACCCGATTCTGTGCAAGACCATGCCTCCGGGGCTGGTGGCGGAGACAGGCATTGATGCCCTGGCCCACTGCGTTGAGGGTTATGTCGCCCTGGCAGTTCCTTATCACCCCTATTATGAAGCACTGGCTCTCTACGGCGCGAAGTTAATCGGTCGGAGCCTGAGAAAAGCCTTTGCCAAAGGCGATGACCTCGATGCCCGGTCGGATATGTGTATGGCAGCCATTAACGGCGGCATTGCCTTCTCCAAAGGTCTGGGCTTGGGTCATGCCCTGGGGCATGTGCTGGGCGCTCATTACCATATTTCTCATGGTAAAGCCCTGGTAGTGAGTCTGCTCTGTTTCGTCCGAGCTAACAAAGAGGCTTGTCAGGAGCAATTCCGTGAGATGGCTTTTGTGCTCGATGGCTCCACTGATTTAGAGGCGGCTCTGACAAGATTGTTTACCGACCTCAAGGTGCCCATGAGATTGAGAGACCTCGGCATACCGGAGAAGGACTTGGAGGAGATTGCCTTTGACGTGACCGGCGACGTGCCCAATATGGCGGGCAATCCCGTAGCGCTTACCATAAGTCAGGTTGTTAAGATACTGAAAGAATTTTATTAAAGAGAATGGATTAGCAGTGCCAAAGAGAACATGGCAACCAAAAAAGATTCCCAGAAAGCGTGAGCATGGCTTTTTGAAGAGGATGAGCACGCGTGGGGGGAGAGAAGTCTTAAAGTCGAGGCGACTTAAGGGTCGTAAGAGATTGACTTTGGTCTAGCGCGGGAAGCAATGCCCCTGATGGGACTAGTTACCTTCGCTTTATCCACCCGTTCAAGCCGGTCAATTAATCTTTCCTTTGGGGTGGTGGAGAGAAGTTCGGGAGTTCCCCTGATTTTCTCTTGATAAATAGCCATTTAATTAGTAAACTGATTAAGGTGGGAGTAATGAGGGGAGAAGGATACCTTACCAAGCGAGAGCAGTATGCTCTGGTCGCCAGAGAGGGTAGCTCGTGGGCAGATGGCTTACTGGTGATGAGGGCTTTGTCGAACGGGCTCGGCTTTTCCCGGTATGGCATCTCTGTCAGCAAGCGCGTCGGTACAGCCGTGGTCAGGAATAGGGTAAAGCGTTTGCTTCGAGAAATCCTGAGGGTAACAGCGCTTAAACCCGGGATGGATATCATCTTCATCGCCCGCACTCCGGCAGCCACTGCCAATTATGCCGCTCTGAAGAAGTCGGTGGAAGGTTTGCTCTCCCGGGCTAATCTTTTAGTGGAAGAAAATGAAGGAGTTTGCCTTAGGATTAATTAGACTTTATCAGATGACTATCTCGCAGGCGACGCCGCCATCGTGTCGCTTTATCCCCACCTGTTCTCAATATACCTATGAGGCGATTGAAAAGTTTGGTTTTTTAAAGGGGGTGTGGCTGGGGGTGAGGCGGCTGGCACGCTGCCATCCTTTTCATTCCGGCGGCTATGACCCGCTGCCGTGATATTTTTTCAGGAGAAGTAGCAGTTGCGTATGAAAAATAGATTACTGGGCAGAGCACTATTGTTGGTAGCTATCCTTCTTACCAGCGGGATACTCATTTCTGGATGCACCCAGTCTCGGAGTGTGCCCAAGGGATGGTCGGGAGGGGTGGTGGCGGAGGGGAATCTCTACCTCGCTTCCATGCAAGGCAAGATTTTTGCGGTGAAAGTAGCTGATGGCAGTCGTCTCTGGGAGCCGGTTTCTCTGGAAACACCGGCGCAGACTGGCTTTTTAAGCTGTGGACCCTCATCTACTGCCGTCGCCATCTACGGCAGTCCGGCTGTGGCGGAGGGTCTGGTCTATGTCGGCGGCTATGATGGCAAGGTTTACGCCTTTAATGCCGCCTCGGGCGTGGAACGCTGGATTTACCCGCGGCAGGGTAACCTTAAACCCTTTGTCGGTGGACCGGCGGTTGTCCTGGGCAAGGTCTATATCGGCTGCTCTGATGGCAAGCTTTATGCGCTGGATGCTGCTACTGGCGATTACCTGTGGAAGTTTGAGACCGGCGACCGGATTTGGTCGACTCCGGTAGCAGATGGTCAGACAGTCTACATCGGTTCCTTTGACAAGAAATTCTATGCCCTGGATGCCAGCACCGGAGAGAAGAAGTGGGAGTTCCAGACAGAAGGAGCGATTATCTCTACCCCGATTGTGCATAACAATACTGTCTACATTGGTTCCTTTGACCGCTATTTCTATGCCCTGAATGCGGCTGATGGCAGCCTGAAGTGGAAGTTTATGGCGACGAATTGGTTCTGGGCGAAGCCGGTAGTCTATAAAGGTACCATTTATGCTGGTTGTCTTGATGGCAAGGTTTATGCTTTGAATGCGGCAACCGGTGAAAAAGTTGCTGAGATTGATTTGGAGAGCCCGGTTAGCTCTTCCCCCGTTGTCGTTGACGATTCAATCATTGTTGCTTCGGAAGAGGGGAAGATATACGCTATCTATACCGGTGATAACCAGAAAAAGGAGTTATTTGACCTGGAAGTAAGGGTGGATGCCCCGCTCAGCGTTAGCGATGGGGTAATCTATGTCCACACGCAGAAGAAGGAGTCTCTTCAGGCGTTAGATGCCCGGAGAGGGCTGGTATTGTGGATGCTCCCACTAACCAGTAAGTGAGGTCTTAGTTGGGTAATATTTGGAACTTAATCATCGTCGAGCCAGTCATCAACAGCCTCATCTGGCTGAGCAATTACCTGTTCCATAGCTTTGGTCTGACGATTATCCTCTTCACCATTGTCATCCGTGCTTTAATGTACCCCCTGACAGCCAAGCAGCTTCGGGCGACAAAGGGGATGCAGGAGCTCCAGCCCAAGCTGTCTGAGCTTCAGAAGAAACACGGCAAGGATAAGCAGTCATTAGCCAGAGAGCAAATGAAGCTTTACAAGGAATCCGGGATGAATCCTGCTGGCTGCCTGTTGCCTATGCTCGTCCAGATGCCTGTCTGGATAGCCCTTTATCAGGCAATCATTAAGGTTCTGGCGGTAACGCCGGAAAATTTTCTTGGTCTATCTCAATATCTGTATTCCTGGCCAGTGCTATATTCCACGCTACCGCTAGCGAACAAATTTCTCTGGCTGGATTTAACCGTACCCAATTTGTCTATGGCTGTTCTCGTCGGCGGCACCATGTGGGTGCAGCAGAAGATGTCGATGACCGCCGCCGCCGACCCCAAGATGCAGGCGCAGAGTCGCACGATGCTGTGGATGATGCCTTTACTCTTCGGTTTCTTCTGCTTGTCCTTCCCCAGCGGTCTGTCTCTCTACTGGCTGGTCTCCAACGTTATTAGCATCGTCATGCAGTATTTTGTTACCGGGTGGGGAGATTTGGCAGGCATAATTCCGGGGAGGGCGGGTAAGCCACCAGAGCGGGATAAAAAGTTAAAGAAGCGAATTGAAGAGGTAACTAAGAAGGAAGCGGCTCCAGTGAGTGCTGACATAACGGCACCGGGGACTGCGCAGGAGCAGGAGGAGAGGATAGAAGATGGAGAATCTGGAGATAAGCGCGAAGACAGTGGAGGAAGCCATCCAACACGCCTTAGAGCAATTAGGCGTCAGCCGAGAAGAAGTAAACATTACCGTTCTAAAAGAAGGTAAAGCCGGTATTCTGGGCTTGGGTAGCGAAGAAGCTAAGATTAGAGTCGAGCTTAAGACGGCGCACCCTGAGACCGCTGAGCCCGGGAGCGATATTACTGAGACAGCGAAAGACGTCATCGAGAAGCTCCTCGCCGTCCTGGGAGTGGAGGCTTCTGTCTCGCTTCCAACTGGTCCTGTAGTTGAGGAGGTGAAAGGGGCAGTGTCTCCCACCTGCTTCGACATCGCAGGCGAAGACCTGGGTATCTTAATCGGACGACGGGGGCAGACCGTCGCTGCTTTACAGTATATCGTCAGGCTTATCCTGAGCCAACAGACCAAGTCACAGGTACCCATAGTTATCGATGTCGATGGCTATAAGCGGCGCCGCTATGAAGCCCTGCGCAATTTAGCCTTACGCATGGCAGAGCAGGTAAAGACCCGGAAAGTGCCCTTTACTCTGGAACCAATGCCCGCTTATGAAAGGCGCATTATCCACCTGGCTCTGGCAAACCACCCCGATGTTACCACGCAGAGCATCGGTGAGGGCGAGACGCGTAAGGTAGTTATTCTATTAAAAGAGCGCTAATCTATGGGGGCAATCGAAGCTAAAAATCTCGTCTCTAAAGGCGGGATTTCTTTATAGAAAGGGGTTCCTATGTTCCGTCCGGTGAGCAGCGGAGTGAATTTCCCCAAGCTTGAGGAGAAAATACTCGCCTTCTGGAAGGAGAAGAAGACCTTCGAGCGGAGCGTGGAGTTACGGCGCGGTAATCCACGCTTCGTCCTTTATGAGGGACCACCGACAGCCAATGGCAGCCCGGGCGTCCATCATGTGCTTTCCCGCGTCTTCAAGGATGTCATGCCACGCTATAAAGTGATGAAGGGCTATTACGCTCCCCGCATTGCCGGCTGGGATACCCATGGTCTGCCCGTAGAGCTGGAAGTTGAAAGAGAGCTTGGCTTTTCCGGCAAGGCGCAAATTGAAGAATATGGCATCGAACGCTTTAATGCCAGGTGCCGTGAGAGTGTCTTCCGCTACCTCAAGGACTGGAACGCCCTGACCGAGCGTATCGCCTTCTGGATTGACCTGGAACACCCCTACATCACCATGAATAATGACTACATTGAGACTGTCTGGTGGGCGCTCAAGCAGATGTGGGATAAGGGGCTGGTGTATCAGGGCTACAAGGTAACACCCCACTGCCCCCGCTGCGGCACCTCTTTAAGCTCCCACGAGGTAGCGCTGGGATATCAGGACAACGTGCCAGACCCTTCAGTTTACATAAAGTTCGAGATTGACTTATCTTCACTAAAGGGTTCTGAGGTTCATGAGCGTCTTTCTAAAATCCTTTCAGGCAAGCCAGCTTACTTCTTAGCCTGGACGACGACCCCTTGGACACTGCCGGGCAACACGGCTCTGGCAGTGGCGGCTGACGCCGAGTATGCAGTGGTTGAAGTGGATGGGGAGTATCTTATCCTGGCTTCAGCCCGATTGGAACCAACCAGATTGGATGATTCCCCTGTCGTTGCTAAGGTTAAGGGTAGCGATTTGGTTGGGCTATTCTATGAACCTCTATATAATATTCCAATTAAGTATAGTAAGGGTGATAAGAGGGCTTATCGCATTAT
>CAZHRL010000043.1:0-7290 GCA_964534815.1 uncultured Dehalococcoidales bacterium
GCTTTCAGCTTCCGCTGGTCACGAAAGGAGAGACTATCTGTGAGCGCACCCGCATCCAGAGCGATGACGTCATCAATCAAGAGGCTAACGCACCGGGAGTCTTTCGATTCGCAGTTATGAGCGCCCAGAACTCTAATATTCACTAATCTGCCCTAATCTAAAATACGAAAGGGGTTAAAATTCGTATCATAGTCATAGGTATCGATAGCTTCTTTTCTCTTCAAGAAGTTCACCACTTTATAGGTTAGCGGTGTAGCTAAGGCTTCAATCAGGACTTTCGCCAGCCAGTGATACAGAATAATCATGGGTGTGAAGAAAGGAGCGCCAAAGTAAGCCCCGGTAACAAATATTAGGGTGTCAAATCCTTCTCCCACTATCGTAGAACCAATCGTCCGACTCCACAGCCAGTGTCCCCCGGTAAGAACTTTCATCTTAGCTAAGACAAAAGAGTTGCTAAACTCACCGACAAAGTAGCCACAAAAGGAGGCAACAAGCAGTCTTGGTGCGTAGCCCAAGATGCTTTTATAAGCCTCCTGCCATTCCCAGAGGGGAGCCGGGGGCAGCATCTGACCTATTAAGGCAAAGATGACGAAGATAAGATTACAAAAGAAGCCCAGCCAGATGACCCTTCTGGCGCGACGGTAACCATAGACCTCGGTCAGGATGTCGCCAAAAATGTAGCTGAAGGGAAAGAGAATAACAGCCGCAGGAAGGATAAATGGGCCGATACTAGCCACTTTGACACCAACAATATTAGCTGTAAGCAGGCAGGTGACAAAGAGAGCAGTGATAATAACAAACCGATGAGAGACACTCATCTTTTAAATCCAACGACGGCGATGGAAGAAGTAGAGCATGCCCGCTGCAATCGCAGCCATAACTACTAACAGAATAATGAAGGAGTGATAGACACCATCCTGTAAGCCGCCAGGTAGGATGACATTCATTCCGTAGATACTAGAGACGACCACAAAAGGCAAAAGGATAGTACCTAATACGGTCATGATGCGCATGACGTGGTTGAGTCGCTCAGTACCCAAAACAAAATCAGCGTCTTTATATATCTCGATGACCTCTTTAATCTCATCCAGGGTCTCACATATATGATTCATATGGTCCGTAAGGTCGCCAAAATAAGCGCTCATATCTATCTTGGTAAACCGCTTTATCTTCTTTTCCAAGTCAGCAACAACCGTTCGCATGGGGAAGATAATGCGCCGCTGAGTGATAATGTCACGCCGCATTATAGCTACTTCCGTAGCCGTCTCAATATGGGGGTCAAAAACACGGTCTTCCATCTCCTCCATTAACTGCCAGATTTTATCCAGGATAGGATAATAGGCATCAACCATCCTGTCAATGATGCGATAGAGAAGGTAACCTGAGCCGTGACTAAAGTATTCCTGACGTGACTTTTCGTCAATCTGACACTCCCGGAATAACTTCATCAGCGGCTTAAGTTCAATCTGCTGGAGTGTAATCAGGTACTTTTCACCGATGAATGCTGATACTTGGCTGTGGGTACTAAGGCGCGTAGCCTTGTCGTATACCTGGAAATGGAGGAGTAAGAAAAGGTAGTCTGGGTATTCATCAATTTTGGGGCGCTGGGTGCGGCTCAGGACATCATCCAAATCCAGAGGATGGAAGGGGTAGTTCTTAGCCAGATATTCAATCTCCCTCTTTGTTGGAGGCTGAATATTAATCCAGGTCAGGTCTCCCCAAGTAATTGACTCTATATTTAGCTGTTCTTCTTTCCCCATCTGAGTAGCTGCCATAGTAACCATCCCCTCTTAAAGGCAAGCATATTTTAGCACATTTTTGTTGCGAGGCAATATCCACCCTGATATACTGATGAGAACGATATTTTAGCCTCAATTAAAAATGAAAGCAACAGAACCACCATTAAGTCACCGGATTAAGCTGAAGATTAAGAAGGCACTGGGAATGAACGTCTTCCTCTGCGATAGCTGCAAGTGGGACTGGCGCGGGGCATGCCATAATTCGGCACGCCCCAATGCCACCTGGTGTCCTGATTATGAGAAAAAGGGGAAGTAGCGCTACTTACTTTCCACAACCACCGCCATACCCATACCGCCACCGATACACAGCGTTGCCAGGCCAAAGCGAAGGTTTCGCCGCTTCATTTCGTGAACAAGAGTAACGATAATCCTCGCCCCGGTGCAGCCAATAGGATGCCCCAGTGAGATGCCGCCGCCGTGCGGATTCACCTTTTCCACATCAATATTCAGTTCCCGAAGCACACCAATCGTCTGAGAAGCGAAGGCTTCATTTATCTCAAACAAGTCAATATCTTTGAGGGTAAGCCCCGCTATCTTGAGCGCCTTCAGAGTGGCGGGGACAGCACCCAGACCCATATAGGCTGGGTCAACGCCACCGGAAGCATAAGAGCGGATGGTCGCCAAGGACTTCAAGCCCAGTTCCTTTGCTTTTTCCGCCGACATTAATACAAGCGCTGCCGCAGCATCTGTTATGCCCGAGGCATTGCCCGCAGTTACAGTTCCATCTTTCTTAAAGACCGGGGGTAATTTGCCCAAAAGCTCCATCGAAGTGTCACGGGGGTGCTCATCAGTGTCAAATATTTTGATTTCTTTCCTCTGCTGCACTTCCACCGGGACGATTTCTTGCTTGAAGGTGCCGTCTTTGATGGCTTTCATTGCCCTCTGGTTGCTCAGCAGGGCAAACCTGTCCTGCTCTTCTCTGGTGATACCGAACTTCTCAGCGATATTTTCGGAGGTCATCCCCATATGGTAGTTATAGAAAATCTCCCACAGACCGTCGTGAACCATGCCATCAACCATCTCGGCGTTAAACATTCTGGCTCCCCAGCGAGCCTTGGGGAAGTAGTAAGGAACGGCACTCATGTTCTCCATACCACCGGCAATGACCACCTCGGCGTCGCCGGCCTTAATCGACTGGGCAGCCAGAGCCACTGCCTTCATCCCCGAGGCACAGACCTTGTTCACAGTGAAAGCCGTTACTTCCTTGGGGATGCCGGCATAAATCATTGCCTGGCGAGCCGGGTTCTGACCCTGTCCCGCCATAATGACGTTCCCCATGATAACTTCGTCTACCCTTACTTCCCTTTCGGAGTCGCTCCAGCCATAGAATTTCTTCTCCAAGTCAATCAGTCCAACGTCCTTCAAGGCTCTGGGGGCAAAGCCCAAGACCTCCGGGTCTCTCTTCGGACGCAGCCCAATCTTCTTTAACGCTCCCTTAATAGCAATGCTACCCAGCTTTACCACCGGGACGTCCGGCAAAGCACTACCATAGTTCCCAATTGCCGTCCTGACGCCACTAACAATAACCGCTTCTGCCATTATTCCTCCTTGTCAATTCCGAGGGTGTTATGCAATTTCCTACTGTCATTGCGAGGGGCGTCAGCCTCGAAGCATCCTCAGAGATTGCTTCGTCCTTCCATTGAAGGACTCGCAATGACGATTAAATTAGCTAGAATGTGAACAGGCTGGCGCCACCGCTTACTTCAATGGCTTCGCCGGTGAGATAGCTCGATTCTTCGGAGGCAAGGAAAAGGACTATGTTGCTGAGCTCCTGCGGGCTGCCCATACGGCGCATTGCCAGACGCTTGACAATACGCTCACGGAACTCCGGGGCGACATCGTAGAAGCTGCCGCCATCGAAGACACCGAGCACGAGCGCATTGCAGGTAACACCCTTGCGTGCCCCTTCCAGAGCCACCGTCTTGGTCAGCCCGATAAGCCCCGCTTTGGTGGCAGCGTAACTGCATTGACCAAAGCCACCCATGGTGCCAGCAATGGACGAAATGTTGACGATGCGACCCCACCCCTTCTCTATCATCTTGGGCATACAGCACTTGATAGTGTTGAAAGCACCGGTCAAATTGACCGCCAGGTCTCTGTCCCAGTCCTTCCTTTCCATATTGACAATGGTAATCGCCCGCACAATACCAAAGGCGGCATTGTTGACGAGTATATCGACGGGACCCAGCGTCTCTTCTATTTTCTTAACGCCTTCTCTTACCTGGTCCAGGTCAGCCACATCAACCTGCAATGCCAGCGCCTGTCTCCCCAAAGCTCGTATCTCCTGAGCTACGGCTTCCGCCTTCTCCAGATGGCTGTGCCCGGTGAGGGCTATCTTACAACCGGCCCGAGCCAGAGTGAGACTGTGAACCTTACCCAGTCCACCAGAGCCACCCGTAACCAGAGCTACCTTTCCTTCGATTGACATTTCTCGTCCCTCCTTTATGTTGTTATATTCTGCTCATGATAGCTTCCCCTGGCAAAGACAGCCCGCGCCAGGGCATGACAAGCAGCCATCACATAGGTGCAGTAGCCCTATAACTTCGGGATAACGCCCAATCTATCAAAGGTATATTGACCTGTGGGAATGCCTGCCAGACGCTTGGCGATGTTCTTGACTTTCTCGATGTCGTAGGCACCGAGAATGGCAATCTGTTCCATTCTGGGAGAGCCGCCACCATGTACGCCAGCAATTTGCATAACACCAGCAAACTCGGAACAGGTCATGTCCTGCACCCAGCGGAAAGCCTTGTGCTGGTTTTCCACAGGGACTTTAGGGTTGCGCATCATGTACTTCTCTACAAAAGGTTTGGTTTCTGGATTTTCCCAATCACCCTCTCTGGGCAGGGTCGCTGGCATACCGCCAGCAATATCTGCGACGATATCATACTCGTGGTAGATGTTGAGGCCGGCATGTCGGCGGCTGACATTGCAGAAGGTGATATCGGGAATAAAGGTTCCGGAAGCAGCCCTTTCGCTGTTGATACCAGCAGCAATGCCTGCCCCGTAGCACAGTTCAGAGGTGCATATCATCTCGGTCAATTTGTCCCCGACATGAGGCTTGCCTTCGATACCATTGCACTCAGCCATCAACGCCGCCGCACCCATAAGCACATCAGTCATAGCTGGCTTGCAGCCAGTGTAGCTGTGACGATGATAGAGAGCAAAGAGGAGCGCCAGCCTGCCGCCGAGCTCGTATTCGCCGTTCAGGAAGACGTTCTCCCAGGGAACAAAGACATTGTCAAAAACCGTCATGGAGTCGACGGTGCCATAGGGACCAGGTGTTCCCAGTTTCTTATGAGTATTGAAGCGGGTGGCGCTGACAATGAGTTTAACTCCTTCAGCATCTGAAGGGACGGCGCAGGAAACAGCCCAATCCCCCTCTTCTTCGGTCAGGCGCCGTGTCGGGATGACGTTAATCCATTCCACAATAGGAGCGTTAGAGTTGTGCACCTTGGCACCGCGGATGACAATGCCATCGCTCAGGGTCTCCACACGGTGGACATATAAGTCCGGGTCAAGCTGCTCGTGGGGACGCCAGGGGCGGTTGCCCTTGACATCAGTCTGGGCACAGCAGGCGCTGCAATCGTTGTCCTGGAAATTCCTCAGCCATTTCACAAATCTCTGGTTGTACTCTGTGCCAAACTTCTGGTCGGCTTCATAGCTCGTAATGGAGTTGCCGTTGGTGGAATCGATACCCATGCAGCGAGCGATGCAGCCGCCCACCTGATGGCAAGTGATGCGGGTCATCTTCTGCTTAGCCAGCAAATCAGAGACGCTCCGATGAATGTGGCAGAACCGGTTGATTTTCTTACCGCTAAGGTGCGAGGTGACGGTGAGCACATCCTGATAGTCCTTGAATTCGGGGTCTTCTATCATGTCATAGGTCTTGCCGATGATATTGACTGCGCCTTCCATCCTGGGGTCGTCACGGTCAATGAGCTGCCCGTCCATATAGACGTTGCGCCTCATTTTGCTCAGTCTTTTCTTATACTCGCTTGATGTAATCAATATCTTCTCCTTACTAAGCTTTTAACAGTTTTTATCCATGCGGGTCATCGAGTTTGATACCAGCGAGGTACTTAACCAGGTCGGTCTTGGGCTTGAGGTCATAGTCCCTGAGCAGACCAATGGTCTCCATAATTGGCGAACCACCGCCGTGATACTGACCGGCAAGCTCCACGCCGCTCCACGCCGAGCAGAGCAGGTCACCAATCAGGCGGAAGAGGCGGTGCTGATTCTCCGCAGAGATTCTGGGGTTCCTCATGGTGTACTTCTCAAGATAGCCTTTGGTCTCCAGATTGAACCAGTCCTCTTCAAAAGGCAGGGTGGCATACCAGCCACCGGCGACATCGCAGAGTGTTTCCCATTCGTGGAAGATGTTCTCGCCGGCAAGGCGCCGTCCGACGTTGACATAGATGCTGTTGGGTATGTAAGTCCCGGAGGCAGTTTTCTTGGAATGATAGGCAGCAGCAATGCCGGAAGCATACACCAGCTCGGCAATACCGATCAGATGAGCCAATTTTGTGCGGATATGCTGCGCGGTGGCGACGCCGTTATACTCAGCGACCAGAGCGGTAGCCCCCATAACAATATCGGTGATGGATGGCTTGCAGCCGGTGTAGCTGTGGCGATGGTACTCAGCAAACTGAAGGGCTAATCTGCCACCCATATCCGTTTCTCCATTCAGAAAAACTCTCTCCCAGGGGACAAAGACGTTATCGAAAACGGTCAGCGATTCGGCATCACCGAAGGTGGCAATGGGTGCCTTCAGGTGCTTTCTGAGGCGCGGGTTAGCCAGCCTGACAATCTGGTGAACATCGTCTGCATCCGCTGGTATAGCGAAGGCAATTGCCCAGTCCTTCTCCTCAGGAGTCAACGCCCTCGTGGGCAAAACGATGAGTTCCTCAGCGTAAGGGGCAATGGTATTGTGTGCCTTGGCGCCTCTGACCACCACGCCATCGCTTTTTCTCTCCACCACCCTGACGTAAAGGTCAAGGTCTGCCTGTTCGTGGGGTCGTTTGCTGCGGTCACCCTTGACATCGGTCTGAGCACAGTTCGCCACAACATCATTTTTTTGGAAATACTCCAGGAACTTGAGGAAACGCTTGTTGTATTCCGTGCCATATTTCAGGTCGGTATCAAAGGTAATAACAGATAAGGCATTGGTAGCGTCAATACCCATGCAGCGTTGAATACAGCCGCCCACCCTGTGGCACTCCATACGGGTCATTCGCTGCTTGCTTAGCAGGTCTTCCACACTGCGGTGGATATTACAGAAGCGGTTTATCTCCTGACCGGTGATGTGTGAGGTAGCCGTGGCGATGCCTTTAAACTCCGCCTCTCTGGCTCTATCGAAGGTGCTGCAGACTACATTGATGGGCTGCTCCAGACGAGGGTCATCCCGTCTCACCTTTTCGCCGCCAATATGGATATTGGCTTTCATCCTGGCTAATTTCTTGCGATACTCTTCAGCAGTAATCATCCTCTC
>CAZHRL010000044.1:0-7203 GCA_964534815.1 uncultured Dehalococcoidales bacterium
GCCCATTCCCATAAATGCGACACCGGCCCGACACAGGTAGTCGGTGCCATAGGTACCGATGGGCGGCGTGACCATCCGCCAGGATTTTCTCCGCCTGGACTGGGTCGGTGATGCGACCTACCGCCAGCACCGGGATTTTCACCACTTCTCTGATAGCGGCTGCGAGGGGCACCATGGCGCCGAGCGGCACATACATGGAAGCACCCTGCATGCCACGGGAAAGCCAGTTGCCATGATTGCCTGAAGAGACATCGAGCCAGTCCACCTGACCGCTTCTTTCCAGGAGCACGGCAACAGCTCTGGCATCATCGATGGTCAGCCCACCTTCCATAAACTCATCAGCGCTGATACGGATACCCAGCGCCAGGTCACACCCGATATATTTGCGGACTTCCTCGATTGCCATCATCAAAGGTTTAAGACGGTTCTCCATCGAACCGGAGAACTCATCATGGCGAGTATTGAATATCGGTGAAAGAAAACTCATATAGAATTCACCGTGTGCCGCATGAATGACAATGCCGTCGCAGCCCCCTTCTTTGCACCTGGCAGCCGCTTCACCGAATAATCTGGCTTTCCTTTCGATGCCTTCGCGGTCTATCTCTACGGGCACCTCTTTATTCTTGTCGACCGGGACTGGCGAAGCCGCCATCAAAGGTGCCACCCAGGGAGTGTAGCGAGTGGCATAAACGGCTCCCTCGTCGCCCAGCTCCACGACATATTTTGCTCCATACTCGTGGACAGCTTCGAAAATCTTGCGATACCATGGAATGACCCTGTCATCGATGTTGGGCACCATGGTGTGATGCATAATCGGTGCCTGCAAGGGGTCAACCACCTGGATGCCGCCACATAGCATAGCCGCCCCACCCTTGGCTTTCTCCACCTGATAGAAGATTTCCCGCTCATCATACATATAATCTTTCGCAAAGTAAGCCGTATGGGGCGTGCTGACAATGCGATTCTTCAGCTTCATCGGGCCAACATCAATTGGGCTGAACAGGTACTTGAACTCTACTGCCATAACAAACCTCTCAAATCTATAGTTCACCGACGATAAAAATCAGCGGTAGCTCGCGCGAGCAATATACCGTGCTTATTCTAGCAGAAAAACCTGTTACCGACCACGCTTAACTGAGCTTTGGCAACAAGTTATTGTTCTCTTCTGGGTAGTATAGGTTGTCATTGCGAGCGGAGCGAAGCAATCTCTTACGGTAAATGCAGATTCGCGGGATTGCTTCGTCATCCTTCACAAGTGAAGGAGTCCTCGCAATGACATCAAAACACTGGCTTCTTTTAATAAGCTCCATTATCAACTAAAATCTAACGGAACCTGCAATGAGTGAAGCTTGACAAGTCACAGCTTGCTTGGCTATAATAAAAGAAACTCTGGTTTTGTCCCTTCCAAAAACCTGCACTGACTTCTGAGACAATCTCTATCTTGATGGATTCTCTTATGATAACACTTCATGGGAATGAAGGTTTCCTGAGCGTTCTTAAGTTTGGTTTCCCTTAATGACAAAATACATCTTTGTTACTGGTGGGGTAGTTAGTTCCGTAGGCAAAGGTATCACTGCCGCTTCTATCGGCACCATCCTCAAAAGTCGTCAGATTACCGTCTCGGCTCAGAAGCTTGACCCCTATCTCAATGTTGACCCCGGCACTATGTCACCCTATCAGCACGGGGAAGTCTTTGTTACTCAAGACGGCGCTGAGACTGACCTCGATTTAGGTCACTATGAGCGATTCATTGATGTTAATCTCACCACTGAATCCAATGTAACTTCAGGACAAATCTATAGCTCCGTCATTGCCAAGGAGAGGCGTGGCGATTTCCTGGGTGGTACCATTCAGGTGGTACCCCATGTTACCAATGAGATAAAGGAAAAGTTCAAAAAGTTAGCTGAGAAATCCCAGGCAGAAGTCATCATAATCGAAGTGGGCGGTACGGTAGGCGATATTGAAGGGCAGCCCTTCCTCGAAGCTGTCAGGCAGATGCGCAATGATGTGGGGCGGGATAATGTGCTTTATGTCCATGTTACCCTGCTCCCCTACCTTTCCTCGACTAAGGAACTGAAGACCAAGCCTACCCAGCATAGCGTCAACGAGCTCAGGCGTATGGGTATTCAGCCCGATGTTATCATCTGCCGCAGCGATTATCCTATCCCGGATAGCATAAGGGACAAGATTTCCCTCTTCTGTGATGTGAAACGTGAGGCAGTGGTTCCTCTTCCTACCGTGTGCTCCATTTATGAGGTGCCACTGGTCCTGGAGGAGACAGGACTGGGACAACTCATTGCTGACCGGCTGGGCTTAAAGGCAAGGTCAGCCGACCTGAGCCAGTGGCGGGATTTAGTTGCTAGGCTGAAGTCACCACTTGAGCCGATTAATATCGCTCTGGTGGGCAAGTATGTGGAATTGGGCGATGCCTATTACTCTGTCCGTGAGGCGTTATACCATGCTGCTTTATACTATAATCGAAGCCTTAATTTGAACTGGGTCCACTCTGAAGACCTAGAAAAGGATGGCTGCGATTCTCTCCTGCGCACAGCCCAGGGTATCGTTGTCCCCGGTGGCTTCGGCATCCGGGGCATTGAGGGTATGATAAGAGCCGCCACCTATGCCAGGGATAATAACATCCCTTACCTGGGGCTATGCCTCGGGATGCAGGTTATGGTAATCGAATTTGCTCGCTATGTTGTTAACTCCAACGAGCCTAACTCCACTGAATTCAATGCTTCTACTCCCTACCCTGTCATCGACCTGCTCCCGGAGCAGAAAACTATAGCCAACAAGGGAGGCACAATGCGCCTGGGCAACTATCCTTGCCAGCTGCTTCCGGGGAGCCGTGCTGCCGAAGCCTATGGAGAAAGCCTGATTTATGAACGCCACAGACACCGCTTTGAATTTAATAACGAGTATCGTGATTTATTACAAAAGGCAGGGCTGGTTTGCAGTGGACTATCGCCTGATGGTAAACTAGTGGAGGTCTGCGAACTAGCCAATCACCGGTGGATGGTGGGCTCTCAATTCCATCCCGAGTTCCGTTCTCGACCCAACCGACCCCATCCCCTGTTCCGTGACTTCATCGGGGAAGCCCAGAAGGTGTTGCGTGAAGGAGCCCAGCCACCGCTGCCCTTATCATCCAGTTGAGTTTCCTGGAGTGGTATACAAAGTTGTTTGAAGATATGCTAAAATCCGCAGGCGAGGCGAAATGCGCATCTTTTTAGATACTGCCAATATTGAACAAATCAAACAGGGCGTCAGGCTGGGCATCATCAGTGGCGTTACCACCAATCCCACTCTGATGGCGAAGGAAGCCCCATTTAATTACCAGAAGGCTATCCAGGAAATCTGCGCCATCGTTCCGGGTCCGGTCTCCACTGAGGTGCTGGTAGAAGACGCTGCCCCAATGATTGAACAGGCGCGGCAAATCTCAAGCTGGGCGCCCAATATCGCCGTCAAAATTCCAGCAACTGCCGCTGGACTGGAAGCAACCTCAGTTTTAGCCAGAGAGGGCATAAAGATTAACTTTACCTTATGTTTCTCTTTGAATCAGGCACTTCTGGGGGCGCTGGCTGGCGCCACCTATGTCAGTCCTTTTGTGGGCAGACTGGATGATATTGGCCATGACGGCATGCAACTGGTCAAAGACATTGTGGATGTGTTTAAATATTATCAGTTGCCAACACAGGTGATTGCTGCCAGCATCCGCCACCCACAACATTGTGTGGCAGCAGCAAAAGCGGGGGCTCACATTGCCACGGTACCGTATAGTGTGCTGATGCAGATGATACAGCACCCGCTGACCGACATCGGCATTACACGCTTCTTTGATGATTGGAAGCGCGTTTCTAAGTGAGAATTGCTTCAGTTTATTTCCAGGGAATTCAGCAATGACTGACGAGATTACACCTTCAGAAAAATCAAGTCCAATGAATCAGGGAGAGGGCACCCCGAAAAACCAAAGCGGTGGAGGTAACACCATGGATACAACCCAGACTCAGACCCAGCCTCAGGCTCAGGCTCAAACACAACCCCAGACCATAAATATCACCCAGTTAGAAAGCAAGACCAGAGACGAACTCATTGACATGGCAAAGGAGATGGGTGTCACCGGGCTTGCCAATCTCAAGAAGCAGGACATCATCCTGCGTTTGCTCCAGGCACATACTGAGCAACAGGGTAATATCTTCTGCAGCGGCATCCTCGAAATTATGAGCGAAGGCTATGGTTTCCTAAGACAAAACCTGCTGCAGCCAAGCTCAGCCGATGTTTATGTCTCTCAATCTCAAATACGTCGCTTTGGCTTGCGCACAGGGGACATGGTCGTGGGGCAGGGTCGACCCCCCAAGAGTGGCGAGAAGTATTTCAGCCTCCTCAGAGTGGAGGCGATTAACAGCATCGACCCCGAGCTTGCCAAAGAACGTCCTGGTTTTAACTCTCTCACGCCTGTTTTCCCTGACAAACTGATTAATCTGGAGACTTCACCTAATGAGCTTTCCACCCGCCTGCTCAACCTTATCGCTCCTATCGGACGAGGCCAGCGTGGTTTGATTGTATCGCCGCCCAAAGCGGGCAAAACTATGTTACTCAAAGCCATCGCCAACGCCGCTCTTACCAACTATCACGATATTCATGTGATGGTTTGCCTCATCGGTGAGCGGCCCGAAGAGGTGACCGATATGAAGCGCTCGGTCAATGATGATGTCATCGCCGCTACCTTTGATGAACCGGTGGAAAACCAGCCCCGCGTCGCTGAGCTGGCGCTCC
Source organism: uncultured Dehalococcoidales bacterium (assembly GCA_964534815.1). GTDB lineage: Bacteria > Chloroflexota > Dehalococcoidia > Dehalococcoidales > CAZHRL01 > CAZHRL01. Next base: position 4,774 of record CAZHRL010000044.1, read on the forward strand.
AGAGAGCAAACCGGCTGGTAGAAAGCGGCAAGGATGTGGTCATTCTTCTCGACGGCATCACCCGACTCACCAGGGCTTATAACCTGGCGATGCCTTCCAGCGGTCGTACCCTCTCTGGTGGCATTGACCCGGCGGCACTCCACCCCGCCAAACACTTCTTCGGCGCAGCACGTAACACCGCTGAAGGGGGCAGCCTGACCATCATCGCTACCTGTCTTATCGATACCGGCAGCCGTATGGACGACCTCATCTATGAAGAGTTCAAGGGAACAGGTAACATGGAACTCCATCTCGACCGCCGTTTAGCGGAGCGTCGTATCTTCCCGGCAATGGATATTCAGCGCAGCGGCACCAGGCGAGAGGAACTGCTGCTTGATGAAAACACTCTCAAGCAGGTATGGCTGCTGCGGCGTATGGCGTCAATGATTTCCGCCGACTCCAATAACTTTACCGAAGGCACAGAGCGTGTTCTTGAGCGTTTGAGCAAGACAAAGACTAACGCGGAATTTCTGGCAAACCTGAGCAGTGGGGTATAGGGATTCAGCAACTCCAGGTGTGTTTAATTGATTTGGACATTTTTAGCCTCAATTAAAATTTTAAAGGGAAACGATTCGAGCGTGGTTAGCTTTGAATCGTTTTTAGAGTTATGTAAACTTAACAGTGGAGTGGTCTTGCCGGCTGCGAAGGTTAAGCCCCGAATCCAACCCCCACTAGGGGATTGCTTACGAACATCATGACACATTCGGGCTTCTGTCTTGCGAGTCACTAAACGACCCCTCACCTTGACACCACTTGTGGATGGACATTACAATGTTATAGCTGAGTGCGAGGTCTGGCTGATATGATATGTCCCGCCTGTAAAAGCCAAATGATAGTTGTCGAATATAACAAAATCGAACTTGACTACTGCCATAACTGTAAGGGGGTCTGGTTCGACTCCGGGGAACTCGAACTCTTGCTGGAGTCGATGTGCTTAGAGAATTCAAACCTATTTCTCAGTAACGTACTCCACTCGGCAGAAGCAAAAACTTCTGAAAAGAAGCGCAAATGCCCCGACTGCAATCAGAAAATGAAGAAGGTAACCATCGGGCGGGAGCCGGAGGTGCTTATTGACGCCTGCCAACAAGAAGACGGACTCTGGTTCGATGGCGGTGAAGTCAGTCAGATAGTGAAGCAGCTGGTTCTGAAACCGTCAGCCAAAGCCAATTCTCAGCAGCAAATCATCACCTTCCTGGGCGAAACATTCAAAGCCCGGGGGTGAGAAGGAGGTATAGATGCCATTAACAGCCTGGATAATTATTGGGGTGGTTGTCATTCTATTGCTTATCTTCATCGGTATTTATAATGGGTTGGTCAGGCTACGCAATCAGGTGAAAAACGCCTGGGCGCAGATTGATGTCCAGCTAAAAAGACGGCATGACTTGATACCAAACCTGGTGGAAACCGTCAAGGGCTACATGCAGCACGAGCGTGGAACTCTGGAAGCCGTAACTAAAGCCCGCAATCTGGCACAAAGTCTGTCTTCTGCTGGTGCCGGCGAGCGCGCTAAGGTTGAAGGTGAACTGAGTGGTGCCCTCGCCCGGCTGCTGGCTGTGGCAGAGAGCTATCCTGACCTCAAAGCCAACCAGAACTTCCTGGCTCTTCAGGAAGAGCTGTCCTCGACCGAAAACAAGATAAGCTTTTCCCGCCAGTACTATAACGATTCTGTCCTAAGATATAATAACCAGACCCAGATGTTCCCATCCAATGTTATCGCTGGCATGACTGGTTTTAAGCCGGGCGAATTCTTTGAGGTGACTTCCGCCGAAGAGAAAGCCGCACCCAAGGTCAGTTTCACCTAATCGGAGACCCTGATTCATGTGGGAGCAAATCCGGTCGAATCAGATTAAATCAGGCGTTTTGGTAGCGCTGATGGGCGTACTGCTGCTCGCCCTCGGCTACTTCCTGGGACTTTACTTTTTCGATGACCCTGTTGCCGGTTTGATTGTTGCCCTGATGGTTTGGGCGTTTATGAGCCTGCTTGCCTACTTTCAGGGCGGTAGTATCCTGCTTTCGATATCCGGCGCCAGAAAAATTAGACCAGAGGACCACCCGCGACTCTACCATGTAGTCGAGGAGATGAAGATTGCCTCCGGGCTGGAGAAAATGCCCGATATCTACATCATCGACGACCCGGCGCTGAATGCCTTTGCCACTGGCAGGGATGTTAATCACGCTTCAGTCGCTATTACCTCAGGATTGTTGCAAAAGCTCAACCGTGACGAGTTGCAGGGCGTCATCGGGCATGAAATTGCTCATATCAAGAACCGGGACGTCCTCCTGATGTCGTTACTGACTGTCCTTCTCGGCAGCATTGTTATCCTTGCCTGGTATGCTACACGCTTCATGTTCTTCACCGGTGCGGGAGGAGGCAGAAGAAGCTCGTCATCC
>CAZHRL010000045.1:0-7183 GCA_964534815.1 uncultured Dehalococcoidales bacterium
CAGGCAATTTTACCGTCATTGATAAGGACATCACCGACCTCGTCCCGGCCGCTACCGGCGTCAATAATACGGCCGCCTTTAATTAATATTGGTGTGGTCTTTGCCATTTTTCAGCCGTGTCCTCCGGCACGGTGGTCTGGTTTATATCCCAGCGCCTCAGCCGCGCTCTCCGAACTGAAGATTATCAGATTCTCCGGTTTTATCTTCTTCGCCCAGTAGCTATCGGCACGGTGGTACTTCTTGCCTTCCAGCGTTCCCTCGTGCCATTCTGTGCTGGCGACGAACTTTGGCTCAAACCCATGCTCGCAATAGATACACCTCAAGGTCAAAGGCTCGCGGTTAACTATCTTAAATTCGTGCTTGATATATTTCTGCTCGGTGTCCTGCAAGGAGACGCACCTGGAATTGGGACACCTGATGCCGGTCTCCCGGCTATAGACCGGATACTCCACTTTCTGCTCCACCAGCTCTCCGGTAGTAGTGGGAAGCTCTTTAATGCCTAGCAAAAGGGCTATCAAAGCCATTCTTACTGGCACCCCCAGCGCCGCCTGTGTAAAGTACATGCTGCGCGGGTCGCTGTCCAACTCATAAGCTAGCTCGTCAACACGGGGCAGCGGATGCATGATAAGGGTCTTCTTAAACTCCCTTTCCCTGAGCAGTTTCTTATCGACGACCGGGTATTTCCCAGTCAGTCCCTGCTTTTCTGCGGTGGTAAACCTCTCCTTCTGGGGTCGGGTGACGTAGAGAGCATCGACCCCTGTCTTTAACTCGACCTGAATATCGATATTGGGCATCATGGCTAGCTGGTGCGGGCTGCCCGGCGTAATATAGATGGCATCCAGCGGGAAGGACTGCTTCTCGCTCACCTGGTTGGAAGTGTCATACCTTTCGATTTCGCCGCCGTATTCCTTAATCAGCTTCTTGATGATGTGCTCGGGCACCTTCAGACCCGGGCTGGGGCAGAAGAGTATATCGGTGCCAAACTTGGCGAGCGCAAAAATCAGGGAGTGTATGGTGCGTCCGTATTTTAAATCGCCCCAGAGAGCAATCTTTAAGCCTCTGACGGTTTTTCTTTCCTTTCTGATGGTATAGAGGTCGCACAGGGTCTGCGTGGGATGCTGGTGTCCGCCATCGCCGGCGTTTATCACCGGGATGCCAGAGTAGTCCGCCACTACTTTAGCCGCTCCCTCCCAGGGGTGCCGGATGACAATGATATCAGCGTAACTGCCGACTATCCGAGCCATATCCGCCAGGCTTTCGCCTTTAGCCAGAGAGGTGGCACCGATGTCCACGGCACTGATGACACTGCCGCCGAGCCGGTGCATTGCCGTCTCGAAGGAGAGCCGCGTTCTGGTGCTGGGTTCGAAGAACAGGCTTGCCATGATTTTACCCTGACATACGTTCGCCTGCTCCTTTATCTTGCTGGACATTTCGTCTGCCAGGAAAAACATCGCCTCGATTTCTTCGTTGGAGAAATCGTCTATGGTTACCAGACTTCTATTTACTAAGCCCATGGTAAGTTCTCCCAAGGTTGCTCACCTTTTCCCTTTGAGCTTGTTCTCTGGCTGTATCTATAACATCCACTTCGTCGACGCCGTCGGTTTCGACCAGTCGCACCTGTATTTCCTCATGTTTGGCGCTGGGGATATTCTTGCCGACGAAGTCAGGCTTTATCGGCAGTTCGCGGTGCCCGCGGTCGACTAGCACGGCTAGTTGAATTGACTGAGGGCGCCCCAGGTCGACGATGGCATCCATGGCAGCGCGGGTGCTGCGCCCGGTATAAAGAACGTCATCGACCAGCACCACGGCTTTGTCTTCGATACTGGGTGGGTCTCTGCTGTTCTTGAGGGCAGGTCTCACGTTTAATGGCGGTATATCGTCGCGGTAGGGACCAATGTCTAAAGCGACGATGGGGACGGTATATCCATAAAGCTCTTTGATATTAGCGGCGAGTCGTTTTGCCAGAGGTACGCCACGGGTGCGTATGCCAATCAGTACCAGTTGCGCGACAGACTTCCTGTTTTGTTCTATAATTTCATGGGCAATGCGCACTAGGGTTCGGCGGATGTCCTCTGGCGACATGATGACTTTTTGAGGCATAAAAAATCCTCTTGCCCCGCTGGCAAGAGGACCCGTTGTAGACTTTCCCATTCTTTTTCCTTGCCAGCCTCTCGGGGCTGACTTAAAGGTTTAGTAGATTATTTATTATTATACCATATAGTTATTGGTTTTGGCAAGATTTTCTATGTGGGGGTTCTATTCGGTCGGTCTTATTTGTCATTGCGAGTCCTTCTTGAAAGGACGAAGCAATCCCGAGTCTGCTCTTACTGTAAGAGTTCTGTTCGGTTGTGGTTGGCGCTTAAGACCTGTTACCTCACCCCCTGTCCCCTCTCCTTCTAGGAGAGGGGAATAAAAGAAAAGGAGGGGGCGAAGCCCCCTCCTTAAAAACCTCCCTTTCAAATGGCTTAATAATGGGGTGTCTGAGAGGGGCGTCAGCCCCTCTTCTTAGACATTTCCCCGGCAGGGGTTGCCAGAAGGGGACGCAGCCCCCTTATAAAAAATTTATCCCCTTCCCCTGTTAGGGGAAGGGGTCAGGGGATAGGGTCAAACATCAACGTCATTGCGAGTCCTTCTTGGAAGGACGAAGCAATCTCTGCTCTTTCCTTCCTTACCAAGATTCGTTATAATAAACCAGCATTTTCAATCCCACGGCATGGAGGTGTAGCTTGGCTGCTTTATATGTAACTTCGGAGCAAAGAGGCGCCGGCAAAACGGCACTTTGTGCTGGCTTGGCTAAGCACTTTATTGGTCGGGGTAAGAAAATAGGTTTTTTCAAGCTGTTTATTGCTCAAGGCAAAGAGTCTTCAGTGGAAGTTGACGGTGATGCCGCCTTTATGAAGCAGGTCTTTGCTTTGAAGGAGTCGGTGGAAAGCATTTGCCCCACCTTTGCTGATGGCAGGAATCTGACTACCAGAGTTAAGGAGGCTTTTGCCAGGCTTTCTCAGGGCAGAGACGTAGTCATTATCGAAGGCGTCTCCGGACAGGATGAGGCGGAAAAGCTCGTGGAAGCGCTCGGCGCTAAAGTTATTGTCGTGGCAGACTATTCTCAGGGAACGCCCGCTACCGGGGATAATTATAAGAGTTTCGGCAAGCACCTGCTGGGCGTTGTGGTCAACAAGGTGCCACGCAGTCAGTATGACCGCGTCTTCAGTGAACTGTGCGATGTTTTTGGCAAAGCGAAGCTAAGCCTCCTGGGCGTCCTCCCCGAAGAGAGAACCCTCGGCACTTTGAGCGTGGCTGAGCTGGCGGCGCAGGTCGACGGGAAGCTCTTAAACAACGCTGAGCAATCGGGAGAACTGGTAGAGAGCATCATGCTCGGGGCAATGGTTGTCGACTCCGGTCTGTATTACTACGGTCGTAAAGCCAACAAAGCCGTCGTTATTAGAAGTGAACGCCCCGATATGCAGATGGCGGCGTTGGAGACATCGACCAAGTGTCTGATTCTCAGCGGCACCACACCTCCGCAGGTAGCCGTAGCACAGATGGCAGAAAGCAAGAGAATCCCTGTCATTTCCGCTCCGGCAGGTGTAGCTAATATTGCAGCGAGTCTGGAGGAAGCTCTGGCTCAGACCAGATTCCGTCAGGAAAAGAAGCTGCCCAGGCTCGTTGAGCTGATGGAGCAATACTTCAATTTCAAGGCGGTAGCTCAGGCGCTTGGTTATGGTTAGCGCCGAGAGCAGGAGTTGTCAGAAGGGGGCGCAGTCCCCTTATACATAAATATTCCCCTTCCCCTTGCTGACTTGTTCTGAAGGTAGGGCGTCTCAGAGGGACATCAATCCCTCTTATAATTAATTATTCCCCCTTCCCCTTCAAGGGGAAGGGGCTAGGGGATAGGGTCAGACATCAATATCAACCAGAAGAGAAAAGAACCGCCCGGGAGCTCGGTCTAGCCTGAGCTAGTCCTTCGGGTCCGCTGGCACCGTCACCGGCTCTGGCTCCGGGCGGAAAAACTTTCGCTGGAAGTAGAGCGCCACATTTACCAGACTTATCAACACTGGCACCTCGACCAGAGGGCCAATGACTGCGGCGAAAGCCTGTCCCGAACCAATGCCGAAGACGGCTACGGCAACAGCAATAGCCAGTTCAAAGTTGTTGCTGGCAGCCGTGAAGGCAATCGTCGTTGTCTTGGCGTAGTCGGCGCCGATTTTCTTGCCCATATAGAACGAGACCAGGAACATCAGCACGAAATAAACCAGCAGCGGCGCCGCGATACGCAGTACATCCAGCGGCAATTCAACGATTATCTCACCCTTGAGCGAGAACATGACCACGATGGTGAAGAGAAGGGCAGCCAGTGTTATCGGGCTTATTCTAGGGATGAATTTCTTGTCATACCACTCTCGTCCCTTTGCCTTTATGAGGACAAAGCGCGTGAGCATGCCGCCGAAGAAGGGGATGCCGAGATAGATAAAGACGCTCTGCGCTATCTGCCCGATGGTTATATCGACCACGGTTCCGGCAAGGCCAAACCAGCCGGGCAGAATGGTGATGAAGATATAGGCATAGACTGAGTAGAAGAGGATTTGAAAGATTGAGTTGAAGGCGACCAGACCGGCGGCATATTCGTGGTCGCCTTTGGCAAGCTCATTCCAAACGATGACCATGGCGATACAACGCGCCAGACCTATCATAATCAGGCCCATCATATATTCGGGATAAGGCCACAGAAAACCAAGGAAAAGGATAGCCAGGAAGAACATCAGTACAGGACCGATGAGCCAGTTCTGTATTAGTGATAGTCCCAGCGCCCGCCAGTCCCGGAATACCCGACCCATTTCGTCGTATCTGACCTTAGCCAGAGGCGGATACATCATCAAAATAAGACCTATAGCTATGGGTATGGAGGTGGTACCTACTGAGAAGAAGTTAATGAAGTCAGCCACCCGGGGGACAAAATATCCCAGCCCCACCCCCAACCCCATCGCCAGGAATATCCAGATGGTGAGAAAACGGTCGAGAAAGGAAAGTCTGTTGACTGCGGTTGTTGGTTTTGCACTGCTCATGTCTTACTCCCGTTATTTGCTTGCTTTGTATCTACGGAGGGTTGGCGGCTCTGAGTAAACCTCTGCACTGGGTTATCACCAGAATCCAGATGTGATTTCAGTTTCCCTTGCTGAGCATGAAGGATTTTATCATATACGGACTTCTTGAGAAACTTGAGGGCTTCATTTTTATCAAGGTCGGTAACGATTCTTTCTAGTTCAAGGAGGTCATTCTCATCAAAGGCAATAGCTGTCCTTCTGATTTCGAGCACCGCTTACCTCTACTTTAGCGCCTTGCTATTTCTTTCCCTCAATCCACTTCTTAATTTCCTGAGGGCTGGGAATTCTGCCCTCACACACTTTCACCCCATCGATGAGCACTGCTGGCGTCATTATTACCCCTCTGGCACTAAGCTGCTTTATATCCTTAATCTTGACAACCATCGCCTCATCACCCAACTCAACTCCTTGCTCTTTCAATGCTTGCAGCACATTCTTCTCTATCGCTTGGCATCTGGGGCAACCGGGTCCACAAATCTCAATGAGCATGTCTAACCTCCTAATCCATTAACTTAAAACAAATCCGGCTATCCAGCCGACCAGTGTTCCGAGGATAATGATCGTTACAATATAGACCAGCGCTTTCTTTTTCCCAAAAACTCTGGCGATAGCTATCCAGTTGGGCAGGCTCAATCCGGGTCCAGTAAGCAACAGTGCTAAGGCAGCTCCCTTGCCCATTCCCAGGTTCAGCATTGTATGCACGAAGGGGCCCTCGGTCAGCGTGGCGAAGTACGTTAAGGACCCGAAAAGTGTGGCGATAAATGATTGGCGTAAACCTTCGCCCCCGACAATTTTTTGTACCCAATCGGCTGGAAGTATTGCGCCGATGATACCAACCACAAATACGCCAGCCAATAGAAGCGGGAAAATTATACGGATAAACCACCACGTCTCCCTGAGCCAACCCCTAATCTTATCTCTATCAATAACTTTCCAGGCAAAAATGCTCACTGCTACTAGTCCTACCGCCCATACCACAACTTTTTGCCAGTATGCTCCCTGGCTTACGAGGTAATTTGGTGCCAGAAGCCAGACTACCACCAGCAGGAGCAGGACTACCTCCTTTTTACTCACTATGGACTCTCTGCTCTTCTGGATGGTGGAGACACGGCTTTGCTCTTCACGGTAAAAGACATAGACCATGACGTAGCCGATAACAAAGGCCATGAGCAAGGCACTGACCAGTCTCGCTATGACCATCTGAGCGCCGAGAATTTGGCCGGTATAGACCAGAGCCAGAATATTGGCGGCTGGAGCGACCCACAGTAGAATGAAAGCGGCTCCGATACCGGCACCACCATAGTAAATCCCGCTGGATACCGGAATAACTGTGCAGGAACAGGCGGCGACAAAAAAGCTGCCGCCGGCAGCAATCCCGAAGGACGACAACTTGTTTGCCGTAGCCCCAAGGTGTCCGATAATCGCCTCGCGGGAAATGAAAGTAACTATCCCCCCTGCCAGAAGAAAAGCGGGTATAAGGCAGGTAAGCACATGTAGGGCGATATATTCCTTGAGGGCATTCAGCCCGCCCAAGAGTATGTTAATAGCCAGTTCCATATTTTCCTTAGTTAAATTTCCTTGGGGAGCGGTTTGCTCCAGTAAGTCCGGCAGCCTACTCGCACGGCTTTCTTTTGCCTTTCCTTATCGCATGCCAGAATCTCATCATCAACGCTAGAATCACGCAATAGTTTCACCAGTGATGTGGCGTGCTTATTGGCGGTCTGCCAGTCCACGGAATAGACCATCCACTGCCCGTCGCGTCTGGTTTTCAAAAAGCCGGACTCCTGTAGGATACCCAGATTTCGTGACGCCCGAGACTGCGAAATATCGAGGGCTTGCATCACCTCGCAGACGCAGCATTCCTTCTCGAGCAGGACATTCAATATCCTGAGTCTTGTTTCGTCGGAGAGGGCTTTGAGCGCCTTGATTAAGTCCTGCATCGTTTTTCTAAATAAATTAAGATATGCGCATACCCGCATATAATTTACCACAATTTTCTTCCGTCTGTCAACCAATGACTTGCTTAGGTTCTACTCATTCTTGGTTGCTCTCGCCTTTTCCCGATCTGCCTTTATTTCTAT
>CAZHRL010000046.1:0-7044 GCA_964534815.1 uncultured Dehalococcoidales bacterium
CATGAGACCGGCATCAATAACAATGATGTCATTCTCATATTCCATCACCATCATGTTTTTGCCGATTTCTGATAGTCCACCGAGAGGGATGATTCTTAATTTCTGTTTGCTCGTAGTTCTAACCCTCGAACATGGATAATTGTTGCGGCTGGGGCTTGGCTTCCTTCACACCTTCTGCCTGAGCCAGGAGCAAAGGAATCTTGAGGAAATCCTCTTCGATAAAACGGCGTAAGCTCTGTTGATGAAGAGCCGCCGCCGGATGGTACATAGCGAAATAGATAATGCCGTCCTTCTTCTGTGCTGTGCCGTGAATCTTGCTGATGCTCTTATTGGGAAAAAACATTGCCATGGAATAGCGCCCCAGAGTTACAATCATTTTCGGGCGAAGCAATTGAATTTGGCGTTCCAGATACGGTCGGCAATTGAGTATCTCAGAAGGTAAAGGTTCTCGATTTTCCGGGGGACGGCACTTAATCACATTGGCAATATAGACCTGCTCGCGCTTCAGTTTGATGGAAGCCAGTAGCTGGTCAAGGAACTGTCCCGCGGGGCCAACGAAGGGACGACCCTGCTGGTCTTCATGCCAGCCCGGCGCTTCGCCAATAAAAATTATATCAGCATGCTCAGAACCTTCACCGGGCACGGTCTTCGTTCGGGATTTAGCTATTTCACACTTCTGGCAGAAGGTAATCTCTTGATAAAGCTCGGTCAGTGCGGACATTTCAACTCAGATACAGGAAATCCAGCCTTTTGATTATGATAACACGAAGAATATGTCAAGTCAATTTCAGAGGTCGATTCCGCTAGATTTTGGTTGATAATGAGGCTCATTAAAAGAAGCCAGTGTTCTGATGTCATCGCGAGGAGTCCTGCACAAGTGAGGGGCGACGAAGCAATCCCGCAAATCAGCATCTACCGTAAGAGATTGCCTCGTCCTTCCAAGAAGGACTCGCAATGACAACGCAAAGCAACCAAAAGCAAATAAAACCGAGAGCCCAAGTCGGTTGACAGCATCTGAGCGTAGTTGTAGACTACTCTTAACAGTCCCCTGAAAGAGAAAGATGAGCTTTTTAAGTCAAACCGACCCAGCCGTCAGCCACGCCCTTGACCTTGAAGGGAAACGTCAACGAGAAACGATAAACCTCATTGCCTCTGAAAACTATGCCAGCAAAGCGGTGCTTGAGGCGCAGGGCTCTTTACTGACCGACAAATACGCCGAAGGCTATCCGCAACGGCGCTACTACGGCGGTTGCGAAAACGCAGATACTGTGGAAAGCCTTGCCATCCAGCGCGCCAAAGAGCTCTTCCACGCGGAGCACGCCAATGTTCAGTCACACAGCGGGGCGCAGGCAAACATGGCTGCCTATTACGCCCTGCTACAGCCCGGCGATACAGTCCTGGCGATGAGCCTGGCACACGGGGGGCATCTCACCCATGGCGCCAAAGTAAGTTTCTCCAGCAAGTGGTACCGCTTCGTCCACTACGGGGTCAACCGGGAAACGGAGAGGCTCGACTATCGGGAGGCGGAGAGGCTTGTTTTAGAGCACAAACCCAGGCTGATTATCGCCGGAGCCAGCTCCTACCCCCGCATCATTGATTTTGAACGCTTCCGCCATATAGCTGACCTGGTCGGCGCCAGGCTTATGGTGGATATGGCACATATTGCTGGCATGATAGCGGCAGGCGTCCACCCCTCCCCTGTGCCTTACGCCGATGTGGTCACCTCAACCACCCACAAGACGCTGCGGGGGCCACGGGGCGGTTTTATCCTGTCTCGCGCTGAACTGGCGCAGGCAATTGATGCCGCGGTCTTCCCGGCAACACAGGGTGGACCTCTAATGCATGTTATTGCCGCCAAAGCCGTTGCTTTTCACGAAGCGATGCAGCCGGGCTTCGTCGACTACCAGCAAGCCACATTAGAAAATGCGCTTATTCTGGCGAGCGAACTGCAACGACTGGGCATACGCCTTGTCTCGGGTGGGACGGATACACATCTAATCCTGATTAACCTCACCGGCAGCGGAGTCAATGGCAGAGATGCGGAAGAGGCGTTAGGCAGGGCAGGCATTATGGTAAATCGGAATGCCGTTCCCTTCGACGCCCTGCCACCCCGCATAACCAGCGGCATCAGACTGGGCACACCGGCAGCCACCACCCGTGGCTTGGGGAAGGAGGAAATGAAGCGTATTGCTGCCTTGATTTTCAGGGTGCTCACGAACATCAACAATCGAGAGATTCAGAACCAGGTGCGCCGAGAAATTGCGGAAATGTGCCAGCACTTTCCGGTGCCTGGGATTGATTAACGCACGCTGATATAGCGCAGAAAGTTATTGAGGAGAGTGCCAATGGCTAAGAAACAGGAAATGGTTACTCTGGAAGAAGCCAGAGAACAGGTGAGAAAAGTCTGTCGCAGGCTGGGACTATTACACCTTGCCTACGCCAAAACCATCATCGATGAGGTGGGTGAAGAAAAGGGAACACAGCTCGTCCTAGAAGCCATCAAAAACTATGCCCTGATAGTAGGGGAAGAAGTAAAGAAGAAAGTAAAAGCTCAGGGGCTGGAAAACGTCCCGGCAAACTACAAGGAAGACCTGCCTCTATATGGCATGCATGACCGCACGGAGACAGTTGAGGTCAACGGAGAAAAAAGAACCAGGCTCTATGGCTGTGTTATGGCGCAAGTATGGCATGGACTGGGCGAGGATGAACTGGGGCGACTCTATTGTTATGTCGACCCGGCAAAGTATATGGCTTTCAACCCGAATTTCAAGCAGATTCACACGAAGGTGGTAACTGAGGGCTGTGATTACTGCGAACTGGTCATCAGACCGACCACAGAGCAGGAAAGAAAAGACCTGGCTGATAAGGATAAAGACTGGAGATATATCGACCTGGTAAAATAGATTATGAACTCACTTTCGGCAGGATGTTGAAGGAGGATCAGTAGCCAATGGACGAATTAAAGGTTTTCACCGGTAACGCCCACCCCGCCCTGGCAAAACAGATTACGGAATATCTGGGTATGCCACTGGGCAAGTGTGAGGTTTTTCAGTTCAGCAATGAAAATATCTTTGTCCGCATTCTGGAAAATATCCGTCAGTGCGATGTCTTCATTGTGCAGCCCATTTGCTCCCCGGTCAACCAGAGCCTGGTCGAGCTGCTGATTATGCTCGATGCCATGAAGCGAGCCTCGGCGGGGCGTATCACCGCAGTAGTCCCTTACTACGGCTACGGTCGCACCGATAAGAAAGACCAGCCCCGCGTCCCGATAACAGCAAGGCTGGTGGCTGACATGCTCACCGTGGCCGGTGCCAACCGCCTGCTTACGGTTGATTTGCATGCCGAGCAGATTCAGGGCTTCTTCAACATTCCCGTTGATGAACTGACAGCACTCTTCATCCTGCGAGATTACTTCAGAGAAAAGAAACTCAACGACCTGGTCGTGGTCGCCACAGACATCGGCATCACCAGGCGGGCTCGGGATTTGGCTGCCAGGATGAACGCACCACTGGCTATTATGGAAAAAAGACGCTCGGGCAACCAGGACAGAACGGAGACGTTGAATGTTATCGGTGAAGTGGAAGGCAAGACAGCCCTTACCGTGGATGATGAAATAGATACCGCCGGTTCCCTGGTAAATACCGTCAGCACTCTGCTGGAACGGGGAGCCAAGGAAGTCTATGCCTGTGCCACGCATCCCATCTTCTCCGGACCGGCAATCGAAAGAATGTCTCCCTGTCCGGTGAAAGAAGTAGTCGTCACGGACACCGTCCCTGTTAGCGGCAAGAAGAAGCTGGACAAGATTACCGTCTTGCCCATAGCCCCGCTGCTGGGCGAAGCTATCCATCGCATCCATACCGGGCTGTCTATCGGGGCGATGTTTGAGCAAGAAGCATCGAGTTAACCGATGAGAATGGTGGAAGTCTACCGGGCGCAAGGTGAAGCAGAGGCACAGGTTATCAGAGGGCTGCTGGAGAGCAGCGGCATACCCTGCCTCATAAAATCAAACGCGGCACCTTCTGCCCATGTCTTCGTCTTTAATGGAATGGGTGAGTTCCGTATTATGGTCGGGGAATCCAAAGCAGAGGAAGCAAGAAAGCTAATAGTAGGGGAAGACCGTGCTTAAGTGGTTGGGGCAACTTGTCGATTCTAACGAAAAAGTAATTAAGCGGCTGGAGCCGGTAGTCGTTCAGATAAACTCGCTGGAGGCTGAATTTGAGAAGCTGAGTGAAGCGGAACTCCGTGCCAAGACGGATGAATTCAAGACCCGACTGAAAGAGGGCGCTACGCTGGATGACCTTTTACCCGAAGCTTTTGCCGCCGTCAGAGAAGCTGCCAAGCGCACCATCGGTCAGCGCCATTTCGATGTGCAATTAATGGGAGGCATTGTCCTCCATCAGGGCAAAAACGCCGAGATGAAGACCGGTGAGGGTAAGACTCTGGTGGCTACCCTGCCGCTCTATCTGAACTCCCTGATGGGTAAAGGCTGCCACCTGGCGACGGTCAACGATTACCTTGCCCGGCGCGACCCATACTGGATGGGACCTATCTACCATGCTCTAGGGGTGAGGGTAGCCAGTATTTATCCCCAGACCCCGGATGAGCAGTCTCCCTCCCGCCTCTACGACCCCACCTTCGATTCAGGAGATGAACGGTGGCGGTACTTCCGCCCTATCTCCCGCAAGGAGGCTTACCGGGCAGACATTACCTACGGCACCAGCAGCGAGCTGGGCTTCGACTATCTGCGCGACAACATGGTGATAGACCTCTCCCGCTGCGTCCAGCGCGAGTTGAACTATGCCATCGTGGATGAGGTGGATAATCTGCTTATTGACGAGGCACGCACGCCGCTCATTATCAGCGGACCGGCAGCAGAATCAGGGGAGAAATACCAGGTTTTTGCTCAGCTTGTGCCGCGCCTGCGTGAAACGGAAGACTACGTTATCGATGAGAAGACACGCACCGTCAGCCTGACCGATAGCGGCATCAGCAATATGGAAAGGATGCTGAACAGGCAGGGTCTGTTAAAATCTCCCAACCTCTACGACCCGGCAAACTACGGGCTGACCCGCTATCTGGACAGCGCCCTCAAAGCTCATGCTCTCTTCAAGAAAGACCGCGACTACGTGGTCAAGGACGGGCAGGTGATTATTGTTGACGAGTTCACCGGGCGGCTGATGTTCGGTCGGCGGTATTCTGAAGGGCTGCACCAGGCAATCGAAGCCAAGGAACGGGTCAAAGTACAAGAGGAGACCAAGACTTTCGCCACCATTACCATCCAGAACTACTTCCGCATGTACCAGAAGCTGGCGGGCATGACCGGCACGGCTGCCACTGAAGCCGAAGAGTTCCACAAGATATACAAGCTTGAGGTGGTGGTCATTCCCACTCATAAGCCGATGATTCGTCTCGATAGCACCGACCGCATTTACAAGTCAGAAGAAGCCAAGTTCCGTGCCGTGGTGAGCGAGATTGAGCAGCTTTATAAAGAGCAACGACCGGTGCTGGTGGGCACGGTCTCCATCGAGAAATCGGAGCGGCTGAGCGAGATGCTGAGGAGACGGGGCGTCACCCCGCAGGTGCTCAACGCCAAGTACCACGAGAAAGAGGCAGGCATCATCGCCCAAGCGGGACGATTGGGGGCGGTGACGGTTGCCACCAATATGGCTGGACGAGGCGTCGATATTATCCTGGGTGGAATCCCTGAAGGCAGAGACCTGAAGGAGTGGCAGCAGGAGCATGATAAGATCATCGCACTGGGCGGACTCCACATCATCGGCACGGAGCGGCATGAAGCCAGGCGCATCGATAACCAGCTCAGAGGCAGGGCAGGTCGTCAGGGCGACCCGGGCGGCTCGCGGTTCTACGTATCTCTGGAAGACGACATCGTGCGGCGCTTTGGCGGCGACCGTATCAAGGGCTTTATGGAATGGGCGGGTATGGATGAGAACACGCCCATCGAAAACAGGCTGGTCAGCCGCTCCATTGAAAACGCCCAGATTAAGACGGAGGGCTTCCATTTCGATATACGGAAAAACCTGGTGGAGTTTGACGATGTGGTCAACACCCAGCGCGAGTATATCTATAAAGAGCGGAGGAAGATACTAGAAGGCGCCAACCTCAGGGCAAACATCCTCGATATGGTCAAGGACGAACTGAAGAATATTGTGGCAAGCCATCTCGCCAGCGACCGCGGCGACGGCTGGAACGCCGATGCCCTGCTCGCCGATGTGGCTACCATCTTTCCTCTGCCCAAAGAGCTTAACGCCAGCGCCATATCTCAGATGAAGCCGAGGGAAATTGAAGGCAGGCTTATCGAGCAGGCGGAAAGAGTCTACGAACAGCGTGAAAAGGAAATCGGCGCCGAGAATATGAGAATGGTTGAGCGCCTGCTCATGCTGCGCATCATCGATACCCTGTGGATAGAGCACCTGACCAATATGGAGGAGATGCGCCAGCAGGCGGGCTGGCAGACCCTGCGCCAGGTGCGCGCCGTGGATGCCTACAAGATTGAGGGCTACAAGCAGTTCCAGAACCTGCTGGAAGCCATCCAGCATGATGTCGTCCATACCATCTATCATGTGGGCCTTGTGCGCAAGGAAGCCCCCCAGCCACCACCCTCCCCTATGGCTCAGGTCGCCTCCGCTGCCAGAAGAGACACGGCAGCAAGACCTGCGGGTAAGCAAAAGGTAGGCAGAAATGCCCCCTGCCCCTGCGGCTCGGGCAAAAAATATAAGCACTGTTGCGGAAGGTAGCTATGACGAACGAAGAGATATTCAATACCATAAAAGAGTTAGGCGCAGAGATAGACAAACTCTCTGACCCGGAGAAAAGCCTGAGCAAGGAAGAGAAGAGACACAAATACATACTCTCTTTAAGGAAAGACCTGCTGGAGAAAATCCTGGAGGCGCGGGCGACCTTCCGCGGGCACCGTGAGTTTTCCCTGACCATGACCTACGGTGCGGTTACATCTCTGGGGGAAAAATACCCCTTCCTGATACCATTTATTAAAGCCAAGGCGGGGATTGGGATTTAAAAATAGGG
>CAZHRL010000047.1:0-7006 GCA_964534815.1 uncultured Dehalococcoidales bacterium
TGAATTTGTATTTCTGAAATTGTCGCAAAAACTACTTGACAATTCCTGGCTCACATGGTATTGTATACTTTGTTGATTAAATCAGTTAAGAAAGGAGACCGCTATTAAACTCTCTACCAGAGGTCGTTACGGAACAAGAGCGCTCCTCGATATCGCCCTGCATGATGCCAAAAGTCCTATTCTACTGAGGGACATCGCTCAGAGACAGCAGATTTCACTGCGCTATCTGGAACATATCATCACGCCTCTGATTGCTGCCGGTATCTTGCGCAGCACACGTGGACCCAGAGGTGGCGTGGCGCTTGTCAAGCCACCGGAGAAAATAACTCTGATTGAAGTCATTCAGCTTCTCGAGGGGCCAATTGCTCTGGTCGAGTGCGTGACTAACCCGGCGCTGTGCCATCGCTCCAGAGCGTGCGCCACCCGGGACGTCTGGAGTCAACTGAAAAAGGCAATGAATGGAGTCCTAGAGTCGATAACCCTGCAGGATTTAGTCAACCTGCAGAGAAGGAAAGAGCAGCCTGAGGAAGCCATGTACTATATCTAGGATATAAAAGATGCTTACCGAAAGTGAACGGGAAAGGTATGACCGGCAAATAATCATCCGGGGGCTGGGGGAGGCAGGGCAGGAGAAACTGAAACGGGCGAAGATTGTCATTGTTGGTGCGGGAGGGCTGGGTTCACCGATTTCTATCTACCTAGCGGCCGCGGGAGTGGGCACCATGAGGATAATCGACCACGGCAGTGTGGAACTGAGCAATCTGAATCGACAGATTTTGCACTGGGATGAAGACATCGGCAGGAAGAAGGCGATTTCCGCCGCTGAAAAACTGAGAAGGCTGAATCCGGAAGTCAAAGTAGAAGCCATAGAGGCAGAGATAACTGAAAGCAATGCCACCCAGCTTGTGGCTGGCTTCGACTTAATCGTTGATGCGCTGGACAATCTGCCAACAAGGTATCTGTTAAATAAGGTCGCTGTGGAGCAAAGAATGCCCTTCTTTCACGGCGCAGTCTACGGCTTTGAAGGGAGGGTGCTGACCATAATCCCGGGCAAGTCCGCCTGCCTGAGATGCATTTACAAGCGGACAATCCCGGCGGAGAAGTTCCCCGTAATCGGGGTGACACCCGCCCTTATTGGCTGTATCCAGGCAGCCGAGGTAATAAAATATATTGTCGGGCTTGGTAAACTACTGACCAACAGACTTTTGATATATGACGGACTAAATCTCAAATTCACGGAACTGGAGGTCGCCAGAGACCCTGATTGCGACCACTGCGGGCATCTGAAGGAGTAGACCATGGCTATCAAAGCAAATATACCCTATTTTGTGCAACACCTCACCAGCAGTGTCAAGGTAGTTGAAGTTGGCGGGAGCACCGTGGGTGAGTGCCTGAAAAATCTGGTGGCGAAGTTCCCCGCCATTGAGAAGGAACTGTTTGACAAAGAGGGCAAGCTGCCCAAACACTTCAACCTCTACCTGAACGATGAAAAGACCCCCTATCCCGAAGGGCTGACCAGGCCGGTCAAAGATGGGGATGAGCTTTCCATAGAAATATCGCTGCTTGCCGGGGGATAAAATGTCAACAAAAGTGAAAATAGAGAAGCTAAACTACAAGACCATCGAAATACCGAAGCTGACGAGAGGCATTGCCAGAGACATCACCGAGCTAATCGGGAATACGCCCCTCGTCAGATTAAACAGGATAACCAGAGGAACCAGGGCGGAAGTAGTGGCGAAACTCGAGTCCTTCAACCCGGTTGGCAGCGTCAAAGACCGGATTGGCGTGGCGATGATTGTCGACGCTGAAGCAAAGGGACTTATCCACAAGGATACGGTCATCGTTGAGCCGACCAGCGGCAACACAGGGATTGCCCTCGCTGCCGTCTGCGCTGCCAGAGGCTATAAGCTGATTCTGACCATGCCGGAAACCATGTCTCTGGAACGAAGGCAGCTCCTTTCTATCCTTGGCGCCCAACTAGTGCTGACTCCCGGAGCAGAAGGCATGACCGGTGCGGTGAAGAAAGCAGAGCAACTGGTGGCGGAAAACCCCAGCTACTTCATGCCCCAGCAGTTCAAAAACCCGGCGAACCCGGAGATACACCGCCTGACCACGGCTGAGGAGATATGGAGAGACACGGAAGGGAGGGTGGACATTCTGGTGGCGGGGGTGGGGACAGGGGGCACCATTACCGGGGTGGCGGAAGTAATCAAATTAAGAAAGCCCGGATTCAAGATTATTGCCGTTGAGCCTGCTGATTCACCCGTCCTCTCCGGGGGAAAACCGGGAGCGCATAAAATCCAAGGCATCGGTGCTGGCTTTGTCCCGGCTGTTTTGAGAACAGACCTGATTGATGAAATCGTTAAGGTCAGCAACGAAGACGCCGGCGCAATCTCCAGAAGGCTGGCAAAAGAAGAGGGAATTCTGGCTGGCATCTCCTCCGGCGCGGCTGCCTGGGCAGCGATTGAAGTGGCTAAGAGACAAGAGAATGAGGGCAAGCTGATTGTAGTAATATTACCTGATACCGGCGAACGTTACCTGTCTACCTGGCTTTTTAAAGAGTCGTAACAGTATGAGGAGGTAAAGGGAATGGGAGGCACAATTCGAAATCTGGCAATCGCGATACTGGTCCTGGGAATAATTGGCGCAGTTATGGGCGCCACATTCATTGGCATAGGTGCCATGAGAGATTCCCAGGTCAAGGCAGAAATGCGAGCAGAGAATGTCACATTGGGCAACCTAGGTGTCACAGGCACTGATGCCGATAAGGTAATTGATTCCATGAGCACAGCAGAAAAAGCGGCTAATACCATAAAAGAACACCGCCATGGCATAGCACTAAGCTATAAAGAGCTACTGGGTGACGGACGCTTTGACCCAACCAATCCCAAGCACCTGAGCTATTCCCAGGCGATAAACCTAGAGAACTATCTCTACCTGGGCGTCCTCGCCCTGGGGTTGACTTCGATAACTATGGCGAGCGGTGCCTTTATGATTCTAACCGGGGCTGCCCTGGTGGCGACGGGGGTGGCGCTGCGCAAACTGGCTCCAGCAACACCCTAGACTTGTGGTATTATATTTTATAAAAACTATAAAGGGTGAAAGATGAAACGCATCTACCTTGATTATGCCGCTACAACGCCCGCCCACCCCGAGGTGGTCAAGGCAATGCTGCCCTACTTCACCGAGGCGTTCGGCAATCCTTCTACCCTTTACTACTATGGGCAGGAGGCTAAGGGTGCCATGGAAAAAGCCCGGGCTAAGGTGGCCCGCCTCATCGGCGCCAAGGATGAAGAAATCGTCTTTACGGGCGGTGGGACAGAGGCAGATAACCATGCTCTGAAAGGTGTCGCCTTCGCCAATGAAGACCGGGGAAATCACATCATTACCAATGCTATCGAGCACCACGCTGTGCTCAACGCCGCCAAATTCCTTGAAGGAAGAGGCTTCGAAGTAACTTACCTGCCGGTGGACAAATATGGTCTGGTTGACCCGGCTGCCGTCCGCAAAGCAATTACCCCTAAGACTATCCTCATCTCGATAATGCACGCCAACAATGAGATTGGCACAATGGAACCCATCGCTGAGATAGGCAGGATTGCCAGAGAAAGAGGAGTCTATTTCCACACCGATGCCGTCCAGACAGCGGGGCATCTACCTATAGATGTTAACAAACTCGGCGTGGATTTGTTGGCAATGTCGGCGCATAAGCTCTATGGTCCGAAGGGAGTGGGCGCGCTCTATATCAGAACCGGAACAAAACTGGTCTCTTTTATTCACGGCGGCGAGCAGGAGCACGGACGGCGTGCCAGCACGGAGAATGTCCCCGGGATTGTCGGCTTTGGTCGCGCCGCTGAGCTTGCTCTAAAAGAGATGGGCGAAGAAGTAGAGCGACTGACTAAGCTCCGTGATAAGCTGATTAATGGGCTGCGAAAGCAGATTGACCATATCCACCTGAACGGTCATCCGACCAAGAGACTGCCCAACAATGCCAACGTCAGCGTTGAATTCGTGGAAGGCGAGGCGATTCTCGTCAGCCTTGATGCTGAAGGCATTTGTGTTTCTACCGGCTCAGCCTGTAGCTCGGGAAGCTCCGAGCCATCCCATGTGCTGATGGCGCTGGGGCTGTCTCATGAGGTGGCACGGGGTTCGGTGAGGCTGAGCCTGGGGAAATGGACGACCGAGGAAGAAATCGACCATGTCCTCGAGGTCATGCCGCAGGTTGTGGCGAAACTGAGAGCCATTTCACCGCTGGCTAAAGGCAGCAGGTGCTAGAGGAGGGAACGGAAATGAGCCAGTTACCAGAAATAGGCAAAATCTCGGCAGCAGTCTTCGACAAGGTGATATTTCCTCGACTGGGAGCGAAGGATGACACGGTATTGCTCGGACCGCAGCATGGCGTTGACGCTGCCGTAATTGAACTCCCGGACGGCAAGGTGATGGTCGTCGCCGAAGACCCCACCTTCGGCATGCCGGTGCTCATGCCCCACTTCGGCTGGGCGATTGTGCACATCTGCGCCAGCGACATCGCCGTGCTGGGGGTTCCGCCCAGATACCTCACCATCTGCCTCATGCTCCCGCCGAGGACGCCAGACGCAGTGCTCACCCACATCTGGGAGGAAGTCCATCAGGAATGTAAAAAACTGGGCATTGCCATCGTCGGTGGGCATACCGGCATCTACCCGGGAATTGCCTACCCGCTAAACGGGGGCTGTACGGTGATTGGCATAGGCACGAAAGACCAGATTACCGCCGCCTCCAACGCCCGTGTTGGCGACCGCATTATTATCACCAAAGGTCCCGCTATTGAAGCAGCAGCTATCTTAGCCTATCAGGCGGAGAAAGACTTAAAGAAGAAGTTCGGGAAAGAGATTATTGAGAAGGCAAAGAATCACTTCTTCAACATGACCGTGGTCAAAGATGCTCTGGTGGCGGCACCCAACGCCCACGCCATGCACGATGCCACCGAAGGCGGCCTGCTCAACGGCGTTTATGAAGTGGCGACAGCCTCAAATGCTGGTGTAACCCTATTTGAGGAGAAGATACCCATCCCGGAAGAGATTGACGCTGTTTGCACCTATTTCGACATTGACCCGCTCATCTCAATAAGCGAGGGGACGCTGGTAATAACCGCCACCCCCGAGAACTCCACCGAAATACTAATGGACTTAAAGAAAAATGGCATCGCTGCCTGGGAAGTGGGCGAGATTACACGTAAAGACAGGGTCTTCATACGCAAGAACGGCAAGAAAGAAGAACTGAAGCCGGTGATGGTTGACCCGTTCTGGGCAGCTTACTTCAGCACACTAAAGGAATGAGAATGACCCGGTCAAAGCTAGCGGAGAAGATACTGGGCAACCTGTTAAGCGCTGTTGAGATGCTGGAGGAGTGCCCCGAGTTTTCCTCTCTCATGCCCGACGTGCGGGGTAATATCGCTTATGCCCTGCCAGAGGCAAAAACACCGCAGGATGTAGCCGCGATAGACGGCAGGATTACTGTGGTACAAGGCAAACCCCACGCCTCTGGTCTGCCCCGGTGGGGCGCTTCCGACCATATGGCGCGGCTACTTCTCGAAGTGCGCAAATACGACTCCTCAATAAACGCCGGAATTAACTTCAAGTGTGATGCCAAGATAATAGAAGTCGCTAAAAAGTACTGCTCGGAAAAGGGCTATCTTTTCGGCTGGATTGACCGCACCAAAGAGCCAGAAGAAGTAATCCGGCGTGACGGCACTTCTATGCCCTGGAAGATAAGATACCTGGTGGAAACTTTTGGCGAGGTGCCCAAGCTTTTTTACGAAAGCGAGGGGTGGGGCAAAGAGCCGCTCTTTGTCGCCATCGGCAAGACCGCAGTGGGAGTTGCTGGAATCGCCATTGAGATAGCGCAGCGCCTCTAAATACCTGCGATTTAACTGACCTTAAACTCCCCCATGTCATAAGTGTATAATATAAGGAATCAAATGGCTAAAATAATTGCTGTCTGCACGAGTGAGAATAAAGGGACAAGGAAAGACCCCATGGCGGAAGGAGTTCTCAAAGAAAACTACGGCCTGGAGAATGACGCCCATGCCGACTCCTCTACTCACCGGCAGGTCAGCCTGCTGGCGACATCAAGCATCGCCAAGATGCGCAAATTTGACCTTGACCTGAAGCCGGGAGACTTCGCCGAGAACCTCACCTGCGAAGGCATCGATTTGCTTTCCCTGCCGGTGGGCACGCGACTATCGGTAGGCAAAGACGTCATCCTGGAGATTACTCAGATTGGCAAGGAGTGCCACACAGGCTGTGCCATCGCCCGGCGGGTAGGCAAGTGCATCATGCCCAAGGAAGGGATATTTGCCAGAGTGATTCACGGGGGCAGAGTTAAAGCTGGTGACCGGATAGAGAGGGTAAAGAAAAGTGCAGAGTGACGTGGAGAAAGTCTCAGTGTTAAAGGCAACCACGGAAGGAAAAGGCAGGGTTGAAGAGCTAGTCGCTAAGGAATACCTGCTCACCATCTTTCTGAACGACAGGGAACTGGTAACCATACTGTGCACTCCCAAGAACCTGAAGGAGCTGGCGGCTGGTTTCCTTTTTTCCGAAGGACTGATTAAGAGCAAGGATGATATTAAAAAGATAGAGGTCGACGACTGGATGGGCGTGGTGCGTGTTGAAACCAAGAGTGGCGCTGAAATGGACAGCCGCTTTTTCTCGAAACGCCTCCTCACTTCAGGATGCGGGGGTTCCGCTACTTTTTATAATGTCTCGGACGCTGCCACCGCAAAGGTAGAATCGCAGATGAAAATATCTGCTGGCGAGGTCTTCGACCTGGTGAGCCGGTTCCAACATGGCTCGGAACTATATCTGGCAACCCACGGTGTACACAGTGCCGCCTTATGCGATAATAAGAATATCATCGCTTTTGACGAGGATATCGGGCGGCATAACGCTATTGATAAAATCTTCGGCAAGTGCCTGCTGGAAGATGTTCCAGTCAAAGATAAAATCATCATCACCAGCGGCCGGGT